>DASQHW010000497.1:0-9613 GCA_035631895.1 Acidimicrobiia bacterium
CTCCCGCACGAAGTGCTCGATACCGGCGGGATCTCGTGCATCCGCGAGGATGCGGTACACGCCGAGCTTGTCGAACAGCGCCGTGCGGTTCCGTCCGCCGGCGACTGCTTGTACACGCATGGCCGTCTGCGCCTGATGCAACGACGTCGGGAAGTCGGACGGTCGTTCGCACACGCCGCCGACTCCGATACGGCAGGTGTCACGTGTCTCGTTCTCGGCTCTGTGTCGAAATTCGTTCCAGTCGCATTCGCGCTCCGCCAGCACGACGATATTGCTGCCCCGCGCGGCGATCAGTGTGCCCACTTCGACATCGCGCGCGGCGCGCCGCACGTTGTGGAAGAACGCCTCTTCGTCGCCCGCATACGAGTCACGCGTCACCACCACGACCCGATGCGGGCGATGCAGGTCGTAGCCGAGTGCCTCGGCGCGCGACAGCGAGTGGACCTCGTCGCCGCCGGAAAGAAGCTCGTCGACGAGGTCGCGGCCCAGGCGCAACTCGGTCGCGGCGACGGCGTGCAAGCGCGCCAGCACCATCGCCAGCACCGTCGCGCCGTGCTCGAGCGCCACCCTCTCCTGCGCGCCCGCGGCTCCTTCCGGATCGACGAGGCCGATGACGCCGAGCACGTCGTCCGGCGGACCGACGACCGTCAGGAGACGAGAGCCGACGCGCATGGACCGTCCGGTGCGCATGGCATGCCTGAGCAAGGACGCGCGCGTCGCGGGGCCGTCCTTCGGATAGGGCTGCGGGCGCCCCGGCCCCGACCAGACGCGCAGGTTGCCATGGCGGTCTTCGACGACTACGGGATAGCCCGTGAGCTCATGGACCGCGTCGGCGATTCCCTGCTCGCCGCCGCCCGAGACGCCGGCTCGGGTGAGCCGGTCGTGGATCGCGGTGCTGTGTTCCAGCGCGGCGACGGTTTCCGCAAGTGCGGCGTTCGCGACCCGAAGCTCCTCGGCGGTCTGGCGTTCTCGTGCGTGCAGGCGCGCGTTCGCGAGCGCGATACCGGCCTGCTGACCGAGCACGCGGAGCAGGAACTGTTCAGGACCTGATGGCTCTGTTCGTCCGGTGACCACGAAATAGCCGAACAGCCCCGCGAGGCTCCGCAGCTCGAGCGCGTAGATCCACGGATGCGTCTCAACCGTCAGCCGGCCCGGCGCGCCGGCATCGAGCGCGCGACGCACCGTTTCGAGGTCCTCCGGTGCATCCGTCATCGCCCCGGCATTGGGCGGACCGTGCCAGCCGGAATCGAAGCTGAAGACCCCATAGAGCTGGCACGGCGCCAGCGAGGGCACCGCGGTCGCCGTGAGCCGGACGATTTCGCGCTCGTCACCCCGCTCGGTCATCAGCATCGAGAGCGCGAGCAATCCGTGCAGGCTCGAGAGCGCGTTGCGAGCCTCGACGTCGGGATCGCGGCGCAGTGTCAGCGTTTCGTCTGCCGTCGCCATCCCACGCACCCTCTCCGGCAACGATGGGGAACCAGTCCGATGGTCGCGCAATGGACGGTACGTCGATTCGTCCTCCCAGGACATAGCACGTACGTAAAGTCCTCGTGCACGTTGTTCACATGACAGCTATGCGACTCGATGATGCGGGCGCAGCACCGGAGCCTCCGAAAAGCCGGACGGCGCCGCCGACGGTCACGAACCGTGGCGGCAAGGCTTCCAGGCGCGCCGGTCGCGGAGATGCGGCGCGCGGGCGCGCTCGGCGTACGCGCCTTGACCGAGAAGGCGTGTGCATGGCGGTATGTGACGGGTTGACGGATGTGTCGACGGAGGCGCGCCGGCTTGCGGCGGTCGCATCCGTGCTCGGTGCAGCCTTCTCGATAGATGATGCCGGTGAGGTGCTCGGTGAGCCCGTCGGACGGCTTCTGCCGTGGATCGCCGAGATCGTCGATGCCGGCATCGTCGTCGCCGAGGCAGAGGCATTCGCGTTCATCGACGATGCGACTCGCGAGGCGATATACGCCCGTATTCCGGAACGGGAGCGTCTCCCCCTGCATCGCCAGATCGGTTCGTTCCTGCTCGCGCGCGGGGGATCGGCGATACCGGCCGCCGCGCATCTCGCGAGCGCGGCGCGGTTCGGCGATCAAGCAGCGCTGAAGGGTCTCGATCGGGCGGCAACGGAAGCGCTTTCGTCCAGTCCGGACCGCGCCGCCGACTTCGCGTTGTGCGCGCTCGATCTGACGCCCCTTGGGGACGAGTGCCACCCCGTGCGAATGGTCGCAGCGGTCAACGCGCTCGTCGCAGCCCGACGGCTCCTGGATGCCGCGACGCTTGCGCACGCCGCCCTCGACGGAACGGCCATGCCCCCCGTCGCCGCCGCGCACCTACGGGTGACTCTGTCGTCGCTCCTGATCCAGACGGCACGCGCGGGCGAGGCGGTCAGCACCGCACAGGCCGTGCTGGACACAGTCGGCCTCCCCGCGGAGTCGTACGCCGCTGCGGAAGTGGCACGGCTGCGTGCCCTGATCGCGCAGGGCGATCCGTCGGCGGCCCGGCAACACGCGGAGGCGATACTCGCGGGCGACGCTCGGCACGGAGGCGACGACACGCTCGCGGCCGCGTTTGCCGCGCTGTCGTCGATTGCCTGGCACGAGGGTCGGGTGGCCGACGCGCTCGGATTTATGCGAGCGGCGGTACAGCGCGCGGATCGCGCTCCGGTCGAATCATCGATGTGGAATGCGCGTCTGTGCCTCGCTCCGATGCTCACGGCGATCGGCGAAGTCGAAGACGCTTCGGCGTGCATCGAACTTGCCGAACGGGACGCCGAGTCGTGCCGCGAGACTCCATGGGAGATCATGTCCGCAGTCATCCGGGCACGGCTCCAGGTGGCTCTCGGTGATCTCGAGCGCGCGCAGGCGGGTGCGACTCGTGCGCTCGACGCGGCTGAGATGCTGGGTGCCCGCTCCTTTGTCGTGCCCATCCTCTTGACGCTCGCGGACGTCGCGGTCTCTCGGGGCGAGCTCGACGCTGCGTCGGACCATCTCGCAAAGATCCACGCCGACGAGCATGTCGGCGGATTGCTCGCGCAAGGTTCATACGCGTGGATCGCAGCGCGTCTGTGTGAGCAACGAGACGGCGCCGGCCGCGCGCTCGAGATGTTGCTCCCGGTCTTCGACGACGTGTGCGCCCACAAGCGGCTCTTCCTCGAGGCGCCCGGAGCAGCGCCGTCACTCGTACGGATCGCGCTGGCCGGCGGGGACCGGTGGCGCGCTTCGGCCGTCGTCGCGGGCATCGAGCAGCTTGCCGCCGAAAACCGCCAATTCCCGCCGATCAAGGTGTGCGCCGTGCACGCGCGCGCATTGTTGGACGGCGATGTCGCTGCCCTGCGCCGGGCGGCCGACAGCCATTCGCAGCCGTGGGCGCGCGCCTTGGCCGCCGAGGATGCCGCGTGCATGCTGGCCCTCGCGGGCCGGCACGAGGAAGCGAGCGACGAGCTGGCGCGTGCCTGCGACGCCTACGACCGCGCCGGTGCGCGCGGGGACGCCGAGCGCGTGCGTCGCCGCATGGAGATGCCGACCGCTCGTGCCGGCCACACCGGCCGTCGCGACCGCCCGGTCGAGGGCTGGGACAGCCTGACCGAAGGAGAGCGGCGGGTCGTCGTGCTGGTCGCCAAGGGCCTGACGAATCGCCAGGTGGCCGCGCAGGCGTTTCTTTCACGTCACACCGTGGACTTCCACCTGCGTCAGGTCTTCCGGAAGCTCAGCGTGTCATCCCGCGTCGAGCTGGCCCGCGTTGCGATCGAGCACGAGCGCGCCGAACCGTAAAGGTGTGGACCGTCGCGGAACCGGGGCGAGCATGCTTGCCGCGGACGCGATCGGCACCACGCGTATGCGTAGTTCGGTGGCCGGTCGCGACCACGCGAACCCGGGATGTATGCGGGGCGCGAGCGCGCGACGGTGAGCGTATGCCCGGCGATCTCGCGGTCGCCGAAGGCACCGTCGACCACCCTCACCCGGCCCGTTGCACGTGAACGAGGAGGACCGAACATGGCCAAGGCAGTCGGAATCGACCTCGGGACAACCAACTCGGTCATTGCGACAGTTGAAGGCGGGCAACCGACGGTGATCCCGAACGCCGAGGGATCCCGCACCACACCGTCGGTCGTCGCGTTCACCGAGCAGGGCGACCGCCTCGTCGGCCAGCTCGCGCGCCGCCAGGCGATCCTCAACCCGAAGGGGACCATCACGTCGGTAAAGCGGTTCATCGGGCGCCGTTACGACGAGGTCGAGACGGAGATCCACACGGTCGCCTACGACGTGGTGCCCGGACCGGATGGCGCGGTGCGCGTGAAAGTGCACGACAAGCTGTACGCGCCCGAGGAGATCTCGGCCATGATCCTGCGCAAGCTCGCGGACGACGCGGGGAAGTTCCTCGGTGAGCGCGTCACCGAAGCAGTGATCACCGTGCCGGCGTACTTCAACGATGCGCAGCGGCAGGCGACGAAGGATGCAGGACGCATCGCCGGGCTGGACGTCCTGCGGATCATCAACGAGCCGACTGCAGCGGCCCTCGCGTACGGCCTCGACAAGAAGTCGAGTGAGACCGTGCTCGTCTTCGACCTCGGCGGCGGCACGTTCGACGTGAGCATCCTCGACGTCGGGGACGGCGTCGTCGAGGTGCGCGCGACGGCAGGCGACACCCACCTCGGTGGTGACGACTTCGACCGGCGCCTCGTCGACTATCTCGCAGACGAGTTCCAGAAGGAGAACGGCATCGATCTGCGCAAGGATCCGCAGGCATTGCAGCGCCTGTTCGAGGCCGCCGAGAAGGCGAAGGTGGAGCTGTCGTCCGTCACGCAGACGCAGGTCAACCTGCCGTTCATCACCGCCGACGCCAACGGCCCGAAACACCTCGTGGTCACGATCATGCGCTCCACGTTCGAGCAGCTCACGGCTGATCTCATCGAGCGCACGATGGGGCCGGTGCAACAGGCCATGGCCGACGCCAAGGTCACATCCGCCGACATCGACGAGGTGATCCTCGTCGGCGGCTCGACACGGATTCCCGCCGTGCAGCAGCTGGTTCGCCGCTTGACCGGCGGCAAGGAACCGAACATGACGGTGAACCCCGACGAGGTCGTGGCGGTCGGTGCCGCGATCCAGGCGGCGATCATCAAGGGTGAGGTGAAGGATGTCCTGCTCCTCGACGTCACGCCGTTGTCGCTCGGGGTCGAGACGCTCGGCGGAGTCTCGACCAAGGTGATCGAACGCAACACGACGATCCCGGCGCGCCGCACCGAGGTGTTCAGCACGGCCGAGGACAACCAGTCCGCCGTCGATGTCGTCGTGCTGCAGGGCGAGCGCGAGCTCGCGGCCGACAACCGGGTGCTCGGCCGGTTCCGGCTCGAGGGCATCAGGCCGGCCCCTCGCGGCGTGCCCCAGGTCGAGGTGACCTACGACATCGATGCCAACGGCATCCTCAACGTCTCGGCGCGCGACAAGGACACGGGCGCCGAGCAGAGGATCACGATCAGCGAGAGCTCAAACCTCGACAAGGGCGAGGTCGAGCGAATGGTGCAGGATGCAGAACGCCATCGCTCGGAGGACGCTCGCATCCGTGAGCAGGTGGACGCACGCAACGAGCTCGATGCCGTTGCGTACCAGGTCGAGCGGCGCCTGGAGGAGCTCGGCGATCGTGTGCCGAGCCACGAACGCCAACGCGCCGAGATGCTCGTCGCCGACGCGCGCCAGGCGGTGAAGGAGAACGCACCCGTCGACCGTATGCGTTCGCTCAGCGCCGAGCTCCAGCAGGTGTACCAGTCGTTGGTCGCGTCGCGTCCTGCCGACGCCGGCGCGTCGCCCAACGGGGCGGACCAGACGGCGCAGCCTGCGGACGACGACGACGTCATCGATGCCGACTTCACGGTGAGCTGAGGCGTGTCGCATGGCCGACTCGCAGACCCACGAGACCGAGACGCGCACCGAGGCGTCGCAGGCAGACGTGGAACCCGCAGCGCGGAGCGAGCCTGATCCGCAGCTGCTCCGGGCTCTCGCGGATCTCGACAATCTGCGGAAGCGCTACGAGCGTCAGCTTGCGTCGGCCTCGGAGGCGGAACGGGCGCGCGTCACGTCGCTGTGGCTGCCCGTGGTCGACGACCTCGAGCGTGCGCTGCAGCACAACGACGGGGAGGCCGGGCCGATTCTCGAAGGCGTTCGTGCGGTGTACGACCACGCGATCTCCCTCCTCGCGCGACTCGGCTTCGACCGCTTCGAAGATGTCGGGCAACCGTTCGACCCCGCGCGCCACGAGGCGGTCGGCACCATCGAGGCCGACGCGCCGCCTGGCAGCGTCGTCGCCGCCGTGCGACCCGGCTACGAACACGTCGATGAGGTGATCCGGCCCGCGCGGGTCGTGGTGGCACGGGCGCGGGACTAATGGCACCACGTCGTGACTTCTACGAGACACTGGGAGTCAGCCGCGACGCGAAGCCCGAGGACATTCAGCGCGCGTACCGCAAGCTTGCGCGTACGTACCACCCTGACGTGAACAAGGATCCCGCAGCCGAGGAGCGGTTCAAGGACATCTCCGAGGCGTACGACGTGTTGTCGGATCCCGAGACGCGTCGCCGGTACGACGCGTTCGGAGAGGACTTCCGGCGCGTCCCCGCCGACGTCGACCCCGAGACGTGGAACCGGCAACGCGCGTCGGGGCCGAGCGGTCGGGGGGGTCCGGAGTTCTACACGTCGGGCTTCGGTGACGGTGATGTCGGCGCCGACTTCGACTTCGGGGACATCTTCGAGAACTTCTTCAGCCAGGCCGGTCGTGGAGGAGATCGTCGCTCACGCGGCCGCACGGCGCGGTTCTCCGGCGCGGATCAGGAAGCCGAGCTGACACTCGACATCGACAGTGCCTATCGCGGTGGTCGGCGCTCGATCACGTTGTCCGGTCCGGAGGGGCCGCGCTCCTACGACGTCAACATCCCCCCCGGTGTCACGCAAGGCCAGCGCATCCGGCTCGCGGGGCAGGGTGGCCAGGGCAGTGGTGGTGGACCGGCGGGCGATCTCTATCTCGTGGTACGGATCGCGCCCGACGCGCGGTATCGCATCGAAGGCCGTGACCTCTACGTCGACCTGCCGCTCACCCCGTGGGAGGCCGCCCTCGGCGCGTCGGTCGCCGTGGAGACACCGAGCGGCGAGGCGAAGGTGCGCGTACGTCCCGGCACATCGAGCGGCAAGCGTTTGCGACTTCGCGGCCGCGGTTTGCCGAATCCCCGGGGGAAGCCGGGCGACGTGTACGCGGAGACACGGATCATGGTGCCGGCGTCACTCACCGACGAGGAGCGCCGGCTGTTCGAACAGCTCGCCGCCACCTCCACGTTCGATCCCCGGAGGCGGAGATGACGACCTCGATGACACGCGCGACGTCGCTCGATCTCGACGCGTTCGCGCGCGCGGCGGGCATCCACCCGGACATGGCCCGGCGCCTGGTCACGCTCGGGATCATCGATGCGACGTACGACGCCCGGGGTGAGCTGCGCTTCGCTCGTAACCAGATCGCGCCCGCCGCCCGCGTGCAGCGACTGCGCGCGAGCTTCGCACTGAACTACGCCGCGATCGGCCTGGTTGCCGACCTTCTCGACCGCATCACCGAACTCGAGCGAACCGTTCGGCAGCAGCGCCGGATGAATGGAGATCGACCGTGGACATGAGCCGCTTGACACAGAAGTCGCAGGAGGCCCTGCACGACGCCCAGACGAAGGCGTTGCGCTTCGGTCACACCGAGGTCGACGGCGAGCACTTGCTGCTCGCGCTTCTCGAGCAATCCGACGGGCTCGTGCCGCGTCTGCTCGTGCGGGTGGGTGCAGATCCGGACAAGCTGGTGGCCGCACTCGAAGAGGACCTGAAACGCCGGCCGCGCACGACGGGTCCCGGGGCATCACCGGGCCAGGTGTTCGTCACCCAGCGGCTGTCGCGCCTGCTCGATGCCGCAGACCGCGAGGCGAAGCGCCTGAAGGACGAGTACGTCTCGGTGGAGCACCTCGTCGTCGCGCTGCTCGACGAGGGCTCGTCGAGCGACGCCGGACGCCGACTGGCCGAGCAAGGTGTGACGCGCGACAACTTCCTGCAGGCGCTCACCGAGATACGCGGCAATCAGCGCGTGACCTCGGCGATGCCCGAGGTCGCGTACGAGGCGCTCGAGAAGTACGGGCGCGATCTCGTCGCCGACGCGCGCGAGAACCGCCTCGACCCGGTCATCGGACGCGACACTGAGATCCGGCGCACCGTCCAGATCCTTTCGCGCAAGACGAAGAACAACCCGGTCCTCATCGGCGATCCCGGCGTCGGCAAGACCGCGATCGTCGAGGGCCTCGCCCAGCGCATCCACCGCGGGGACGTGCCGGAGGGCCTGAAGGACAAGACCATCTTCGCGCTGGACATGGGTTCACTCGTCGCAGGCGCCAAGTACCGCGGCGAGTTCGAGGAACGCCTCAAGGCGGTGCTCAACGAAGTGCGCGCGGCCGAAGGTCGCGTGATCCTGTTCGTCGACGAGCTGCACACCGTCGTCGGCGCAGGTGCGGCCGAAGGTGCCATGGACGCGGGCAACATGTTGAAACCCATGCTCGCCCGCGGCGAGTTGCACATGATCGGCGCGACGACCGTCATCGAATATCGCAAGCACATCGAGAAGGACGCCGCGCTCGAACGGCGCTTCCAGCCGGTGCTCGTCGACGAGCCGTCGGTCGAGGACGCAATCTCGATTCTCCGCGGCCTGCGCGAACGCCTCGAGGTCTTCCACGGGGTGAAGATCCAGGACCGCGCGATCGTCGCCGCCGTCGTCCTCAGCCACCGCTACATCTCGGACAGGTTCCTCCCCGACAAGGCCATCGATCTCGTCGACGAGGCCGCCGCAATGTTGCGGACGGAGATCGACTCGATGCCTGCGGAGCTCGACGAGCGCACGCGGCGCGTCATGCGGCTCGAGATCGAAGAAGCCGCGCTCGAGAAGGAGAACGACCCTGCGAGCAAGGCGCGGCTGGAAGAGCTGCGCAAGGAGCTGGCCGACGCCAGGGCCGAAGCCGACGCGCTCCGCGCCCAATGGGAGGCGGAGCGTCAGGCCTTGAAGAAGGTGCAGGAGCTGCGCGCGGAGATCGAGCGAGTCAGGCAGGAGGCCGAAGCTGCCGAGCGCGCGTACGACCTGAACCGCGCGGCCCAGCTACGTCACGGCCAAATGCCGGAGCTCGAGCGCCGGCTCCAGGCCGAGGAGGAGCAGCTGCGAGCGAAGCAGCACGGGCGGCCGTTGCTGCGCGAAGAGGTGACCGAAGAAGAGATCGCGGAGATCGTGTCTCGCTGGACCGGCATTCCCGTGAGCCGGCTGCAAGAGGGGGAGCGCGAGAAGCTCCTTCGCCTCGACGAGATCTTGCACGAGCGCGTGATCGGACAGGACGAGGCGGTGCAACTCGTCGCCGACGCGATCATCCGGGCCCGCTCGGGTATCAAGGACCCGCGCCGGCCGATCGGCTCGTTCATCTTCCTCGGGCCGACCGGAGTCGGCAAGACCGAGCTGGCGCGGACGCTCGCGGAAGCCCTCTTCGACTCGGACGAGAACCTCGTGCGCATCGACATGAGCGAATACCAGGAGCGGCACACGGTCAGCCGCTTGCTCGGCGCGC
>DASQHW010000498.1:0-5881 GCA_035631895.1 Acidimicrobiia bacterium
CGACGCGAACGGCGAGAGCTTCGTGTGCACGAACGGCACGCTTCACGACACGGTGATCGACGCACTCGCGTGACTAGTCTCCCCGCCGGAGCCGGGCGCCCGCAGAGCGGAGAACCATGTCCGAGGTGACCGTCGGGATCGACATCGGGACGTCGTCGGTGAAGGCCGTCGCGGCCGACGCGGACGGCAATGTCGTGGCCAGGGCACGTGTTCCCCACGAGTTCCACGTCCCGAGCCCGCTGCGCTTCGAGCACGACGCGGCCAAGGCATGGCACGCGGGGCCGCAACGCGCGCTGGCCGAGCTCGGTGAGGTCAACCCGCGTGGCGTGTCGGTGGCGGCGATGGTGCCGTCGCTCACCGCCGTCGACGACGACGGGCTGCCGGTGACGCCGGGGTTGCTCTACGGCGACGAACGCGGGCGCACCGAACGCGTCACACCCATCGCGGAGGCCGGCGAGCTGATGCAGTTCCTGCGGTGGCAGTCCGCGGAGCGGCCCGACGCGCGCGGGTACTGGATGGCGCAGGCGGTGGCGAACCACGCGTTGAGCGGCCGCGCGATCGTGTCGACGACCGTCGCGGCCACGGCCAACCCGTTGTTCGACTGGACGTCGTGGGACGCGCAACTCCTCGAGGAGTGCGGCGCACGTCCCGACCAGATGCCGGAGATCGGCGTGGCGGGACAGGCGCTCGCCGAAGTACGCGGCCGTCCCGGGTGCGTGCTCGAGGGCGGCACGATCGACGCGATGGCCGAGCAGATCGTCGCGGGCTGTGAGGACGCCGGCGACGTCCTCGTCATCTGTGGCACCACGTTGATCGTGTGGGCCGTGCTCGACGAGCCCACCCAGGTTCCTCGTCACTACACGATCCCGTACACCGCGCCCGGCAAGTTCGTCGTCGGCGGACCGAGCAACGCCGGTGGCCTCTTCCTCAACTGGGTGGACCGCATGCTGCACAGCATCGGCGCCGGCGACGACGGGGGTGACGGCACGGTCGAGCCCGGTCGTGTGCCGATCTGGGTTCCGTATCCGCGCGGCGAACGCGTGCCGCTCCAGGACTCCACACGCCGAGCCGAGCTCGTCGATCTCGACCTCACCCACGACGCCGCGTCGGTGCGGCGAGCCGCGTTCGAGGCGTCGGCCTTCGTCGCCCGCCGCATGATCGATGCCTCGCCCGTGCCCGCGCATCGCATCGTCGCCACCGGCGGCGGTACACGTGTCGACGGCTGGATCGCCGCGCTCGCCGATTGCACCGGCCTGCCCGTGCACGTGTGCGCAGTGCCCGAAGGCGGTGCGCTCGGTGCTGCATATCTCGCCCGTCTCGCGGCCGGCCTCGAGACTTCGATGGCCGACGCCGCGCGCTGGGCCCGCACCGCTCGCGTGGTCGAGCCCGATCCACGCTGGGCATCCGCGGTCACCGACCGCTACGCGCGCTTCTGCGAGGTCGCGGGCTGAGGACGGGCCGTGGGGCGCGCTCGGGGCGTCGCGGCCCCGAACGCGACATTGGTAGCGTCCCAGTCATGGCGCTCGACATCCGGATCGACCGCGACGCCTGCATGGGCTCCGGGAATTGCAGCTTCTGGGCGCCGGGCGTGTTCGATCTCGGCGACGACGGCATCGCGGTGGTCCTCGACCCGACTGCGCAGCCCGAGGACAAGATCGTGCTCGCGGCCCAAGGATGTCCGACCCAGGCCATCGCGGTGTTGCGCGACGGCGAGAAGCTCGTCTGACCCGATCGCCCGCTTCTGCCCGAGTCCCGACATCTGCGAGCATCACGCCATGCCGATCGGAATCACCGAGGAACACGAACACCTGCGGCAGGCCGTCCGCCGCTTCGCCGAGACGCGAGTTCCCGCCTCCGTCCTGCGCACCGCGCTCGACGCGCCCACCGAAACCCGGCCGGATTTCTGGAGCGCCCTCGCGGAACCGGGATGGGTCGACATGCACGAGCACGGCGCCGGCTTCGTCGAGCAGGCCGTCGTGGTCGAGGAGCTCGGCCGAGCGTGCGCACCCGGCCCGTACGTCCCGACCGCGATCGTCGCGGCGCTGCTCCATGCCGACCGCGGACCGGCCGCGGCGGAGTTGCTGCCGGGCCTGACTGCCGGCGAGCTGACGGGCGCGGTCGCCGTCGACGGCGCGTCACTCGTGGTAGGGGGCGCGGTCGCCGACGTCATCGTGTGCGAGATCGGCGGCGCGTGGTACGCGCTCGACGCCGCCGACGTTCGCGCCGCCGAAGTGCCGAGCATTGATCTGACGCGCCGTCTCGGACGCATCGATCTCGACGGCGCGACGCCACCCGCGGAGCGCCATCTCGCGTCCCTCACGTCCGAGCGCGTGCGCGCGGTCGCCGCGGTCATGTTCGGCGCGGAGGCGATCGGGCTCGCCCAGTGGTGCGTGGACACGGCGGCGGAGTACGCCAAGGTGCGCGTGCAGTTTGGGCGGCCCATCGGGCAATTCCAGGGCGTGAAGCACCGCTGCGCCGAGATGCTCGCACGCACGGAGCTCGCGCGCGCGGCGATCTGGGACGCGGCGCGCGCCGCAGACGACTTCGGCGACGAAGGCGCGGCGCTCGCCATCGCGGCCGCAGGCGCGCTCGCCTTCGACGCGGCGTTCGCCAACGCGAAGGACTGCGTGCAGACGCTCGGAGGCATCGGCTTCACGTGGGAGCACGACGCGCACATCTACCTGCGCCGCGGGTTGACACTGCACCAGGTGACCGGTACCACCGAGGAGTGGCGCGTCCGTGCGGCCCAAGCGGCGAGCGGAGGGGCCCGGCGGAGGCTCGCGGTCGATCTGCCGCCGGAGGCCGAGGCGTACCGCGATGAAGTGCGTAGCTTCCTCGGCGAGATCAAGGATCTCCCGCGACAGGAACGGCTGGCGCGTCTCGCCGAAGCGGGATACATCACGCCGAGCTGGCCCGCGCCGTGGGGGCGTGATGCCGACGCGCTCCAGCTCCTGGTGATCGAGGACGAGTTCCGCGCCGCCAAAGTGACGCGTCCGAACATCGGCGTCGGAGGCTGGGCGTTGCCGAATCTCATCGTGCACGGCACCGCGGCCCAACAGGAGCGCTGGATCCTGCCGACGCTGCGCGGCGAGATCGGTTGGTGTCAGCTCTTCAGCGAGCCGGGCGCGGGCTCCGACCTTGCGTCGCTCGCGACCCGGGCGGCACGCGTCGAGGGCGGCTGGGTGCTCAACGGCCAGAAGGTGTGGACCTCGATGGCGCAGGAGGCCGACTGGGGGATCTGCCTGGCGCGCACCAACCCGGATGCGCCCAAGCACGACGGGATCTCGTGCTTCATGGTCGACATGCGAACGCCGGGCATCGAGGTGCGGCCGCTGCGCGAGCTCACCGGGCAGTCCATGTTCAACGAGGTGTTCTTCGACGACGTGTTCGTGCCAGAGGACTGTCTCGTCGGCCGCGAGCACGACGGTTGGCGATGCGCGCGCACGACACTCGCGAACGAGCGGGTCTACATGGGGTCGAGCAACACGATCGGTGGCGGCGTCGTCGGTGTGCTGCGGCTCATCGAAGCGACCGGCCGCGCGGACGACCGTCTCGCGATGGCGTCGGCAGGCGAGCTCGTCGCGACCGGCCACGCCCTCGCCGCACTCGGTTTCCGGCTGACGTTGCTGGCGTTGCGCGGTGCGGACCCGTCGGGCTCCGAGGCAGCCGTCCGCAAGCTCCTGGGGGTCCAGCACGACCAGCACGTGCAGGAAGTCGGGATGACGCTTGCCGGCCTCGACGCGATGGCCGCCGACGGCGACGCGGCGGCGTGGGCGTCGTCGTTCCTGTTCAACCGGTGCCTCACCATTGCGGGCGGCACGAGCGACATCCAGCGGAACGTGATCGCAGAAAGACTCCTCGGCCTGCCCCGAGATCCCTGATGTGGGTGCCGACGGTTTGCACGACACGTGCGCAAGCCGGTAGTTCTTCGCGTTCCATGGGAGCACGCACGCTTGCGTTCGACATCGCTGTCCGAGACGAGGCCGTGGTCCTGTCGTGACGTCGATGCGGTTCGACCTCCCGACGCCCGACTTCGAGACGCAGCCGTTCTGGGACGGCTGCCGGGAAGGGAAGTTCCTGATCCGGCACTGCAACGCGTGCGGCCGGGACCACTTCTATCCGCGGCCGTTCTGCCCGACCTGCTGGAGCGACGACGTGGCGTGGAAGGAAGCGTCGGGTCGCGGCACGCTGTACACGTACTCGATCGTGCACGTGAACGACCTCCCGCCGTTCGCGGAGCGTGTGCCGTACGTCGCCGCCGTCGTCGAGCTCGACGAAGGACCGCGCGTGATGACGAACATCGAAGGCCTCGCGTTCGAGGACCTGCGCGTCGACATGCCGGTTGTCGTCGATTTCAAGGCGATCTCCGACGACATCACGATCCCCGTCTTTCGTGCGGCGCCGTGAGCCCTCACGAGCAGGACTGGAACTTCCCGTTCGAAGAGCCCTTGCACGAGGTGTTCCCGCAGCTCCACGCGGCGCAGAACGCATGGATGGCACAGATCGACTCGTTGAAGGCGCCGGACCGCAAGACACACGAGCTCATCCGGCTCGTCGTCACGGTGGGCCTGCGTAATCCCCAGGGCGTGCAGCGTCATGCCCGCCTGGCGCGCGAGGTCGGCGCGACCTGGGAGGAGATCCTCGGTTCGATCATGCTCACCGTGCCCGGTCACGGACTGCTGCCCGCCGTCGAAGCCATGCCGCATGCGCGCCGCGGCTACGAAGAGGCGCGTGAGGCCGAACAGGAGTGACCGTGGCCGATACGACCGTCCCGTTCCGGATCTTGCCGAAGCTGACCGACAAGAATCGCGATTTCTGGACCGGTGGTGCGCGGGGTGAGCTGCGCTTCTGGCGGTGCCAGGACTGCGGGTACTACATCCATCCGCCGCTCCCGATGTGTCCGCGGTGTCACTCGAAGCACATGAAGACCGAGGCGGTCTCCGGTCGCGCCACGCTCGCCACGTTCTCGGTGAACTACCAGTCATGGATGCCGGGCCCGGAACTGCCGTACGTCGTCGCGATCGTCGAGATCGTCGAGCAGCCCTCGCTGCGCCTCACGACCAATCTCGTGAACTGCCCGCTCGACGACGTGAAGATCGGCATGCCGGTGCGCGTGACGTTCGAGCACCACCCGGACCCGGAAGGTGACGTCTACCTCCCGCTCTTCGAGCCGGACGCGGGAAAGGCCTGAGGTACCGATGGACGTGAACGACATCATCGAACGGCGCGCGTGCATCAGCGGCGTCGGCCAATCCGACGTAGGACGGCGGCTGTTCCGCGACCCGTTGGAGCTCACGCTCGACGGCTGCCTCGCGGCGATCGCGCACGCGGGCCTGACCACCGAGGACATCGACGGCCTGTCGACGTACCCGGGCCCCATGAACATGCCCGCGGGATTCAGCGGTGCGGGCGCGTACGAGGTCATGGACGCGCTGCGCCTGAAGTGCGGGTGGTACAACAGCGGGCTCGAGACGTCGGGTCAGCTCGGCTCGGTGATCAACGCGTGCCTGGCGGTGGCGTCGGGCCTCGCGACGCACGTGTTGTGCTTCCGCTCGGTGTACGAAGGCACGGCCCAGGGCGACAAGGGGCGGTCGTCGGTGATGCCCGGAGGCGCAGGCGGGGGCGGCGGCGGCAGCTTCAAGGCGTCCGGCTACACGGAGAACAACCTGCCGTTCAGCGCGCCGTCGGCCGCCATCTGGATCGCAATGTTCGCGCAGCGTCACTTCCACCAGTACGGCACCACTCGCGAGCAGCTCGCATGGATCGCGCTGAACGCCCGACGCAATGCCGAGCTCAATCCGAAGGCGATCTATCGCGACCCGATGACACTCGACGACTACATGTCGGTGCGGATGATCTCGACGCCCTTCTGCCTCTACGA
>DASQHW010000499.1:0-9153 GCA_035631895.1 Acidimicrobiia bacterium
TCTCCTCCTTGTGGCAGCGGCGCAGCTCGATCTCGTCGCGATGTCCCTCCGTCACGAGCAGAGCCGTCGGCGCGCCGTTCATCTCGATCATCGTGTTGTCGGCGGTCGTCGTGCCGTGCACGAGGATCTCCAGCGCGCCGCAGAACGCCGTGAGCTCGATGTCGAAACGGCTCGCGAGCTGCATGAGGCCGTTCATCACGCCCGTCGACTGGTCGTCCAGCGTCGTCGGCGTCTTGTCGAGCACGACCTCGCCGTCGGGTTTCACGCAGATGAGGTCCGTGAAGGTCCCCCCGACGTCGACCCCTACCCGGTAGCCCACGACTCAACGACGCGAAGCGCGCTCGCGCGCGGTGGCGTCCCCGTCGACGGTGAGCGTGAGATCCTCGACGGAGCCGCTGAGCACGACGCCGTAATCGCGCAGCGCCCCCTCGACCGACACGTACTCGTCGAGGACGTCGTCGAGCACTGCCTGCGGGTCGCGTCGCAGGGGATCGCCCCAACCGCCCCCGCCGCCGTAGTCGTACATGATGCGCTCGCCGGCGTGGATCGGTTCCCAGTTCGCGGTGTGTTGCACCTTGAACTCGTCGTCGCTGCGGTAGCGGATGATCATCTCGTTCGGCGCACCGTCCGAGCCTCCGCAGATTCCCGGCATCGGGTACTTCATGCCGACGACGTACGTGTAGACCTTCGCGTCGACCCGTACTTCCTTCTCGTAGTGCGAGCCGCAGATGCCGCGCCATTGCCCCGGACCACCCGAGTCGGTGCGGTAGTCCCGACTCCATTGCACGTGCGGGTAGAGCGACTCGTTGATCTCGGCCGTCGCCTTCCACAGGTTGCCGAAGCTGGCGTTCAGTGCACCCCAGGCGTCCATTCCCTTGGAGGCGTTGCACCATCCCGCGTACACCTCCGCCGAGTGGTCGGTGAACGTGGCGCCGGTGTGCGGATCGATCCCCACGATGATCGTCGGGATGCCGGTCTTGTAGGTCTGGGGGACTGCACGTTCCGGGAGGACGTACTGCATCGCCTTCGCGATGACCTCACCGACGTCGGCACCGGGATGGTGCGTGCCTGCCGACACCGGCTTGCCGGGATCGGGGTTCAGCACGCAGCCCTTCGGCACCACCAGCCTGATCTGCTCGAAGAAGCCCTCGTTCTTCGGGATCTCGGGATCCATCATCGCCGCGATCTGGCCAACCGTGTAGCCGCGCGTGTTGCCGTAGGTCGACCACGCCTGCAGCTCGGGACGCGCGTCCGAGCCCGTGAAGTCGACCGTGAGCTGATCGCCTGCGACGGTGACCTTCACGTGCAAATGGACGTCGGGGTTGCCGAGCGGGTCGTGGTCGACGTACGCGTCTGCCTCGTACTCGCCGTCGGGCCACTGTGCGACTTCCTCGCGGAAGCGACGGGCGGCGTAGTCGATCATGTAGTCGACGGACTCTTCGACGGCCGAGGCCCCGTAGCGGTCGATCATGTCGCCGAGGCGGCGCGCTGCCAGCTGTGCCGCACCGATCTGCGCGCGCAGATCTCCGATGTAGCTCGGGATCCGGTTGTTCGCTTGGAGCGCGTACAGCACGTCGCGGCGCTCCATGCCGCGGTCGATCACCTTGACGACCGGCCAGCGCACGCCTTCGCCCCAGATGTCGCCGGCCGTGATGTTGTAACCGCCGGGGACACCGCCACCGGTGTCGCCGTGGTGGCATTGAATGCTTGCGATCAGCACCATGCGCCGGCCGCCCGGTGTGCCCGGGTCGTCGGCGAACACGGGTGCGAACACGTTGTAGTCGGGAAGATGCCCGCCGCCGTGATAGGGGTCGTTGGCGGCGAAGACGTCACCCTCACGGAACTCTTCGACGCCCAGGAACTCGAGCGCGAACCGCACCGGCAGGGTCGAGGTGAGCATGAACTGCGGGATCCCGACGCTCAGCGCCGCGAGCCGGCCGTGCGCGTCGAGCACCGTCGCGTTGCGCTCGTTGGACTGGTTGAGAATCGGCGTCGTCGCGGTACGTGAGACGTACTCGGCCATCTCGAAGCAGACCGTCTCCATGCCGCCCCGGATCACCTCGGCGGTCACCGGATCAACGGTCGGCGTGTCCGAGATGCGGGCGCGGCTCCCGGCGAGCCGTACGAGATCGACGTTCGTCATGCGGGTCCCCTCGACCTGACGTGGCCGTCAGGAGTGTAGTGCCGGGTCCGCGAAAAAGGGCCGGAGCGCGCGATGGACGGGGCGGCGTGCCGAGAGAGCCCCCACCCCGTGCCGGCGCCGCAGGCTGTGTGCCCCAACGAACGCTCCGCGCGCCGGCCGCCCTCTCGACATGCCTGCCCCTTACACCATTTGTACAGATTATGGATATTCGGGGCAATAGGCCGTTCGGCCCCACCCTGCGCGCGCGCCGGCAGCAGCGTGACGGTCAGCGGAACAGCGCGTCGGCGAGCCGGTCGTGGTGCCATCCGGTCGTGCCGAGGAGGTACTCGTCGGCCGTGGCGCGCCGCAGGAACAGGTGCAGGTCGTGCTCCCACGTGTAGCCGATGCCGCCGTGGATCTGGATGCCGTCCTTGAGGATGCGGCGCGCGGCCTCGCCGGCGGCCGCTTTGGCGACGTGACAGGCCATCGTCCGGTCGGCGTCGGCGGCATCGACGGTCATGGCCGCGTAGTGCACCGCAGCGGTCGCGCGCTCGAGCACGAGTGACATGTCCGCGAGCTTGTGCTGGATCGCCTGGAACGAGCCGATGGGCACGTCGAACTGTTCGCGTTCCTTCGCGTAGCCGAGTGCCATGTCGAAGATGCGGCGCGCGGTCCCGACCATCTCCGCCGCGAGCAACGCGTGCGCGCGGTCCCGCCACGCCACGAGCGTGTCCGCGCCGAGCGGTTGCGCATCGATCTTGGTCGCCTCGATCGTGAAGAGACGGCGCGACGCGTCGACGGTGGGAACGAAGGTGATGGGCGGCGGATCGATGATGGCGAGCGCCGGGCCGGGCAACACGACGGCGACGCGCTCGACCCGATCGGCTTCCAACACGTACGCATGCGTGGGATCCCCGACGAGCGCAACGGTACCCGTCACGGTGCCGTCGTCACCCGCGACCGCCGCGTACAACATCGTCGCAAGGAACGGTCCGGGCGCCGCGACGTAGCCGGTCTCCTCCAGGAACAGGCACGCGTCCGCGCACGGGCCGGCGCCGAGCCCGGTGTACTCGGCCAGGTGCCGCCAGAGCGGCTCGTACGCGCTCGGGTCGTCGATGTGTGCGCGCACGAGTGCAGGTGGGCATTCGCGTTCCAGCAGCTTGCGCGCAGTGTCACGCAAGAGCTGCTGGTCTTCGGTCAGCGAGAAATCCATCTACACGTTCACCGCCGGGGAAGGCCCAGCACGCGTTGGGCGATGATGTTGCGCTGGATCTCGGAGCTTCCGCCCGCAATGGTGTTCGCGAACGACATGAAGAACCCGTGCACGAACCGCTCGGTCGGCGTTCCCGTGAGCGGTGCGGCCGTTCCCGCGATCTCCATGCCGAGCTCGAAGGCCGCCTTCCCTGCTTCGGAGGTCGCCATCTTCATGTAGCTGTGCTCGGGAGCGCTCGAGCCCTGCGCGAACGATGCGAACCCCTTGTAACCCAGTGCGCGCAGCGATGACGCGACCTCGTACTGCGAGGCGATCTTGCGGCGGATGATCGGGTCGTCTTCGCGACCCATGTCGCGAGCGAGCGCGACGAGGCCGTCGATCGTCTGCTCGAAGCGCGCGACCCCTTCCACCCACAATCCGGCCCGCTCGTGCGCAAGCGATCCCTGGGTGATGGCCCATCCGCCGTTCAGCAGTCCGACGAGGTTCTCGCGCGGCACGATGACATCGGTCAGGAAGACCTCGGCGAACCCGGCCGTGCCGCTGATGTGCCGCAAGGGCCGGACGTCGATGCCGGGCGTGTCCATGTCGAGGATGAGCAGCGAGATTCCCTTGTGCTTCGGCAGCGTGGGGTCGGTGCGCACGTAGCAGAAGCACTTCTGCGCGATCGTGGCATAGCTCGTCCACACCTTCTGCCCGTTGACGACGAAGTGGTCGTCGCGCAGCTCGGCACGGGTCTGCAGGCCGGCAAGGTCGGAGCCGGCGTTCGGCTCGCTCATGCCGATGCACCAGATCGTGTCGCCGCGGATCGCCGCCGGCGCGAGACGCTTCTGGTCGTCGTTGCCGTACTCGAGCAAGCTCGGCGCAACGATCGCGTAGCCGGGGAAGTGACCGGACCGAAGGAGCCGGCGGCGCGCGAGCGTCTCGAGATAGATCAGCGTCTGCACCGGCGTGCAGTTGCGTCCGCCGAGCTCCGGCGGATAGCCGGGGATCATCCAACCGTTGTCGAACAGCGTCGCCTGCCAGTCGCGCATGTACTGCGGCACGAGCTCGTGCTCGGACTCGGCATCACCTTGGAAGTCGAAGCCGGCCGCCATGTCGGGTGGCGTGTGTTCGTCGAGGAAGGCGACGAGCTCTGCCCGGAACGCTTCGTCTTCGTCGCTCCATGCGAGCTTCATCCGGACGACCTGACGTGCACGTCAGGAACCTAGCGGACGGTCCGGCTCCTTCGCGCTCCGTCAATAGGGTCCTTGTGCTCTGCTGCGTCGCAACGCCGGCGACGATCACGCGGTGATGAGCCCGAGCCATGTGCGTGGGGCGAACCCCGGTCGGTTGCGCGCGGACGTCCGAGTCTGGCTGTATTGCGCGCTGGGCCTGGTCGTGATTGCCGTCTCCGCGGCTGTGAGTCTCCGCCCGCTGTCCTCGGGACAGAGCGAGGTACGTCAGGTTCGCCGGGACAATCTCGCGCAGCAGCAGCTCTCCGATTTGCGGACGACGGTGGCAGAGTTTCAGGTCTTCGTCGAACCGCGTCTCGCGCGCCTCGCACCCGCGTCGTTGGACGACGTGACCAACGGGGCATTGCTCGGGTCCGCGGTGTCGCCCAAAGCAGACGCCGTCGTGAAGGCGCTCCCGGCGATCGGGCTCGCCGGCACTGCCCGCGACATCGCCGCTGCCGGTTCCGCGTTCACCAAAGCGATCTCCCAGCTGTCTGTGCTCGCTCCCGGCCGGCCGAGCGCGGCGGTCACCACGGCGATCAACGGCGAGCGCACGGCGTTCGCCCGGATCTGGGCGACTACCGGAAGCGCCGCGGCGCAGTTGCGACAGGCCCGCGATCTGGACTTGCGACAGGGCCTGGGGCATCTCGACGGTGGGAAACAGACGGTCCTCGCCGTCGACGCGCTTGCCGCGGTGATCACCGTGCTCGCGGGTGTCGTGCTCGGACGGCGATCGCAACGCCGAGAGCGTCTCGAGCGCGCTCACGCGCGACGGGCGGCGTACGAAACGACCCTGCAACAAGCGCTGGACATGTCGAGGGCGGAACCGGACGTCTACGAAGTCGTCGGCGGTGCGTTGCACGAATCGGTGCCGCATCTCCAGGTGGAGATGCTCGTCGCCGATTCCAGCCGCGCGCACTTCAACAGAGCCCTCAGCACCGCCAACGGCACGTCCGAACAACACAGCGGGTGCGGCGTGGTCTCGCCGCTCGATTGCCCTGCGATCGCGCGCGGTCACACACTCGTGTTCCCGAGCAGCCGCGCCCTGGATGCCTGCCCGTATCTCAAGGACCGCGTCACCGGCGAGTGCTCGGCCGCGTGCGTCCCGGTCAGCATCGCGGGCAAGAACGTGGGCGTCACCCATGCGACGGCAGCCGACCGGGAGCCGCCGACCGATCAAGACGTGGAAGACCTCGAGCTCACGTCGCGGCGGGCATCGGATCGCATCGCGATGCTCCGAGCCTTCGAGAAGTCCGAGAGCCAGGCCCGCAGCGATCCTCTCACCGGCCTGTGGAACCGCCGCAGCCTCGAGAACCGGGTGCGAGACCTTCAGCGAGAGGGAACGCCGTACGCGCTGGCGTACGGAGACCTCGACCACTTCAAGGACCTGAACGACACGCACGGCCACGAAGCCGGCGACCAGGCGCTGCGCCTGTTCTCGCGGGTCCTGCGCGACGCGATACGGCCGGGCGACATCGCCTCCCGATACGGCGGCGAGGAGTTCGTCATCCTCTTGCCCGACTGCAGCACCCAGACCGCCACCAACGTGCTCGAACGCGTACGCGAACGACTGGCAATCGCGCTCACCGCCGGTCGCGTCCCCTCGTTCACGGTCAGCTTCGGCCTCGCCTCCTCCGTGGATGCGGACACATTCGACGAGGTCGTCGCGATCGCCGACCGCGCACTGTTCGCCGCCAAGGCTGCCGGGCGCAACCGCGTGGTCGTCGCGGTCGATTCGCCCGAGACCCAAACGGCATCCTGACCTCTCTGTCGTAGCGCTCGCGGCGTACGGTTCGTGTGTGGTGTTCCGGATGCGCACGCGAATGGTCGCGGTGCTCGTGGGCGCGGTCGCGGTGATGCTGGCGTTCGCCGCCTGTAGCAGCTCGGGATCTCGCCGCGGCACCGGATCGACGACAAGCTCGACCACTTCGACCAGCTCGACCGGCGGGGGTGATCCGTCGGCGCTTGCCGCCGACGCCTACATCTGGGGCTCGCCGCTCGTGATCACCGAGCGGACGCTGCAGACGTTCGGGAACCTGCTCGGCATCAACCACCTGTACTGGCAGACCGCCTTGTCCGATCCGTCGTCGCGCGTCGTCGTGGGTCCGAACGTGGACACGCTGTACTCGGTCGCGGTGCTGGATCTGCGGGGCGGCCCCGTGATGCTGACCGTGCCTCGCATCACGGATCGCTACTACACGTTTCAGTTCATCGACGCCTGGACGAACTCGTTCGCGTATGTCGGCACGCGCGCGACCGGCGGTCGGAGTGGCACGTGGCTCGTCTCACCGCCGGGTTGGCGCGGCACGGTGCCGTCCGGCGCGCAGCAGCTCGTCGCTCCCACGGCACAGGTGTTCCTGCTCGGGCGGTTCCTCGTCAAGGATGCGGCCGACGTGGCGAACGTCCAACGCCTGCACGCAACGGTCACACTGACGCCGCTCGGCCGCACCGGAGCGGGCGCGACAACGCTTGGCGCGCCTCGCGGGTCTCCGGTGGCCGTGGCGACGCAGGACGCGTCGTTCTACGACGAGCTCGGCGACGCGCTCGCGAGCAATGCACCCGCGACCGATGCCGACCGGGCTGCGCTCGCACGATTCGCTTCGCTCGGCATCGGACCGGGGCGCCATCCATTCAGAGACGGGAGCCCGGCCGCCCGCGATGTGCTCACGCGTGGGGTTGCGCGGGGCGAGGCCGCGGTGACCGCGGCCGCCCGGTCACAGAGCCGCGCGCGCGACGGATGGACGATCCGACTCGACATCGGCACCTACACCGATGTCCTCGTCCGCGCCGTCGTCGCGCGTGTCGGATGGGGTGCGAACGTGCCGCAGGAGGCGGTCTATGCATCGTCCGAGGTCGACGGCGACGGGCATCGCTACGACGGAACGCAGTCGTATGTCATGCACTTCGCGCCCGGCGCACTGCCTCCCGTGCGGGCGTTCTGGTCGCTGACGCTCTACGGTCCCACGCACTTCCTGGTCGAGAACTCGTTGCACCGTTATGCGATCGGCGATCGCACGCCGACGCTCGTGCACAATGCCGACGGGTCGCTCGATCTGTACATCGGTCATGCCGCGCCGCGAGGACACGAAGGCAACTGGCTTCCTGCGCCTGCGGGCCCGTTCCTGCTCTCCCTGCGCATGTATCTACCGGGCGCGCCGATCCTCGAGGGCCGCTACCTTCCGCCGCCGGTACGGCGCGTCCGCTGAGCAATGAGCAAGGCGTACGCGAGAATCACGACATGACGGACTGGGTCGGGATCACACGGCGCAACGCGCGGTCGGTGCAGACCACCGTGGGCTGGATCTTCTGGGACCCCGGCGCGGTCGCCCGCTACGACAAGCTCGGGCTCCCCGGGCCGCTCGGTTACATCGCGTCGAGGGCAGCGCCGCTCGCCCCGGCAGGCGCGGAGGCGACCATCGCCGCGTTCGGTTCGATCAGTCCGGTCGCCATCCATCTGGCATTCGACCTCGTTGCGCAGACCACCACGTTCGAAGCGGTGTGGAACGCGCGTGATGAGGCGGTGCTCGACGGGTTGAAGGAACACGCGCCCGCGATCGTCGATCCGCTCAGTGCGCTCGGGCCGCACTTGTGGTCCGTGATCGAGACACTTCCGACCCTCGGTCGCGTGCTCTTTGCCTCGCACCTGCGCATGCCACGCCCGGACGATCCGCTCCTCTCCGGATGGCATGCGGTCAATTGCCTGCGCGAGTGGCGCGGCGATCTGCACTGGGCGCTCGTCGCCGCAGCAGGTCTCGACGGCGTCGAGGCCTCGATCGTGCACAACGCGTGGCTCGGCTACGACCGCGACTGGCTTGCGAAGTCGCGCGGGAGCCAGCCGGGCGACATCGAACGTGCATGGACCTCGCTCGAAGAACGCGGCCTCGCCCGTGGCGGTGACGTGACGGCCGAATGCATCGCGCTTCGTCAGCATCTCGAGGACGAGACCGATCGGCTGAGCACGTTGCCGTGGCGCCTGCTCGGCGAGCAACGCGCATGCCGATTTGCGGAGGACTTCGAACCACCGTGCGAAGCGCTATTGCGACGGGTCGACAGCACCGCAGGCCCGAATTATCAACCGGCCTCGCGGATCCGGCGGGCGCCGGGCCCTCGCACTCCGGGTGCCATCGACGTTGCTGAGTGATTAGACGCCCGTTGCTTGGGTATATCCCGCCTCGTTCGGCGGGGGCCGTGACCACCTGTGCCGCCCTCCGCGCGACCTTTCAAGCTGCCTTACGGACCGGGGGACGGAATGTCAACGCGACCGACGATCCGGCGAAACGCGCGGACATTTGCGATGTTGATGAGCGTTTCGCTTCTCCTCGGGTTGATGACCGCCGCTCGCGCGACCGCGACGACGCCCGCCTTTTACGCGGCCGGCAGCGCGCACCAGGTCTACGTCACCGGCGTCGCACCCAATGCGCAGATGTCGCTCATCACTCCGGCGGGGCAGACTCTGTATACACAGAACGCCGACTCGCTCGGCGGCCTGTTATTCCGCAACGTCCCTCCGGGCGCGGGCTATCGCGTACGCGCCTACCCGCCCGGCGCCCAGTCGGACCCGGTTACGGTCTACTCGAACGCAGCCGCGCCCTGGGCCCCTGGCGTCT
>DASQHW010000500.1:0-7019 GCA_035631895.1 Acidimicrobiia bacterium
GGGGTCAAGGGGGCGGTCGAACACCGTGACAAACCGTTCGGCGACTACCGCACGACGCGCGAAGAGTCATAGCCTGCGACGGATGTTGAACGCGATCGTGCTCATCAAGGCCACGCCCGCGCAGGTCTCGACGCTGGGGCCCGCTCTCGCCGCGCTCGACGGTGTCAGCGAGGTGTACTCGGTGACCGGCGACGACGACCTCGTCGCCCTGCTCCATTCCAACGACACCGAACAAGTCGCGCGCCTCGTCACCGAGCGCATCGCGACACTCGACGGTGTCCTGGACACCCGCACGCTGATTGCCTTCCGCCAGTACGACCCGGCCGACATCTCGTTCTGAACGTGACGGACGCGACACGCGCGGTCGAAGCCGCCGATGCCGGCCGTCGGCAGGCCCGAGCGGATCTGGAAGCGCTGGTGCGCATTCCGAGCATCAGCGCCGACCCGGAGCGGCAGGCGGATGTCCAGGCGAGCGCGGAAGCGACCGTCGAGTTGTTCCGCGCGCACGGGCTCGAGCAGGTGCGCATTGCCCACGTCGAAGGCTCACAGCCGTTCGTGCTGGGCGAGTGGATGCATGCCGGCGCGGGCGCGCCGACGGTGCTGCTCTATGCCCACCACGACGTACAGCCGCCGGGCGTCGTCGAGAACTGGGCGAGCGCTCCGTTCGCGCCCGAAGAACGCGACGGTCGGCTGTACGGCCGGGGTGCGGCCGACGACAAGGCCGGCGTGGTCGCGCACGCCCACGCGATCAGCGCGTGGCTCCGCGGCGGCGACGGGCCTCCGTGCAACGTCCGGGTGCTGGTCGAGGGGGAGGAGGAGATCGGCTCGCCGACATTGCACGCGTTCTTGACAGCCCACCTCGAGGAGCTGCGCTCGGACGTGCTCGTCCTTGCCGACGCAGGCAACTGGGAGGTCGGCGTGCCCGGGCTGACGTATTCACTGCGCGGGCTGGCGGCAGCCGACATCGAGCTGCGTGCACTCGACGGTCCGCAGCACTCCGGCATGGTCGGCGGCGTGATCCCCGATCCGGTGATGGCGCTCGCGGTGGTCCTGGCGTCGCTCGTCGACGAGCACGGCGACCCTGCGTTCGACGGCGCGTTCGACGGCCTGCGCGCACCGACGCCCGCCGAGCGGGCGCCGATCGACGGCCTCGACGACCGTCCGGCCGCGTTCGCGCGCACGATGGGCGTGCGTCCCGGTGTCCAACTCGCGGGCGACCCGACGACGACGCTCCACGAGCGACTGTGGCTGCGCCCGACCATCACGGTCATCGGGATCGACGGGCACCCGATCAAGGGCTCGTCGAACCAGATCGTCGCCCGTTCGGCCGCGCGGCTCTCGATGCGCCTCGGTCCCGGTCAGGACGCGACCCGCGTGCTCGACCGACTGCGCCGGCACGTCGAACGGCTGGTCCCGTGGGGTCTCGAGCTGACGTTCACCCCGCTCGAGGGTGCGCCCGCGTGGGAGACCGATCCCACCGGTGCTGCATTCGACGCGGCCAAGAGCGCGCTGCACAAAGGGTTCGGGGTCGCGCCCGTGCTGATGGGTGTCGGCGGTTCCATCCCGTTCGTCGGGCCGTTCGCAGATGCCTTCGGCGGCATCCCGGCGCTCTTGATGGGGCCCGACGATCCCCAGAGCCGCATCCACGGTGAGAACGAAAGCCTGCACCTCGACGACTGGTCGAGCTTGATCCGTGCAGAGGTGTGGTTGCTCGCCGAGCTCAACGACGGGTTGCGCGCCACACCGTGAGCGTGGCAGCCACCAGGGTCACACCGATCTTGGTCACGTCGACGATGGGACGTACGTGTACGCCCGCGGGCCCGGCCTCGATGACCGCGACGGGGCGCCCGTCGTTCCATCCGCCGCCCCCGCCCCCACCGTTGCTCGATTTGTCGCCGCCGAACCCGAAGCCGCCGCCGAACATGATCGCGGCAGCGGGAATCACCACCGTTTCCCCGACCCGTACCGGCTCACTGAACACGCGATCGGCGGACACGCTCATGAGCTTGTCGAGGCCCGTCGCGAGTCCCTCGCGGAGCTGTTCGCCTTGATCTCCATGCACGGTTCGCAGCTCGTCACTCATGCCGATCCCCTCCTCCGGAGTGCGCGCACAGCGAGCACGTAACCCGCACTTGCGAGCGCGATCGCGATGATCGCGCCGCTTTCGATGTCGCGTATCCGCACGACCTGACGACGACCGTCCGCGTCGAGGACCTCGACATGGGTGGGACGCGCGCGCAGGCCGAGCGCGCCGGACGCGCCGCGTCCGAGATGGAACGCGCGTGTGCGAGCGACCAGAGTGATCGTGCGACCGTCGACGGCGACAGGGCCGAACGTCGATTCATGCCGCTGCACGCTCGCCACCGGCGCATTCTCGACCCTCACCGCAGAAGCGGCGTGGACCCTTGCGCGGGTTTTCGGGACGTGTGCCCGCTGTGGTGGTTGTCAAGACGCGTCCCGAATTGCGCCCATGGACGAGGCGTCCAATCGAAAATGACTCAGCGTGACTAGCGCCCGGACGATCCGTCCGCCGGACTGGCCGATTCACGGGTGACCCCACCGTACGCGCGCAGTAGTCCGTTGGGGCCACGAGCGCGCGGTTCGGCGCCTGCCGGGTTCGGAGCCGGACGAGCCGTCCTCCTACGGTCCGGCCTCTCGTGCCGCCGGGCTGGCGGTGGTCGCCCTTCCGAGTGCTCCGCCAGGGGCCTCGCGCTCAGCAGGAGGAAACGATGTCCAGGAGCCAACACGAGTTCGGGGATGTCTCCCCCGCGCTCGACGAAGGCTCTGCGCAGCGGCGGACGCCACCCGCGACGCGGCGGTCGATCGCCGTGCTCGCAGTGGTTCTGGCCTTCGGCGCGGCCCTTGCGGTGAAGCACGCGGGCTCTTCGGTCGCGGCGGACGCGGCCGCGAACAGTGTCCGCGCGGTCGGTGGCGCGCCCGCGCTCGGGCCGGATCCGGGTCTGACGCTGAACGCAGGATTCGTGGGCATCGCCGCCGCTTCGAACCAGGGTTACTGGGTCGCGGCGGCCGACGGCGGTGTGTTCACACAAGGCGACGCGCGCTTCTACGGCTCGGCCCACGGGCTGCCGCTCGCAGGACCATTGGTCGGCATCGCGGCACCGCCCGGTGGCAGGGGATACTGGCTCGCGGCGGCCGACGGAGGTGTGTTCACCTACGGCGCACGCGACTTCTACGGCTCTCTCGGCGGATACCGCGCGTTCGGCGCGCCGCTGACCGCGCCGATCACGGCGATCGCCGCCACCCCCACGGGCCGCGGGTACTGGCTGCTCGGCGGCGACGGTGGTGTGTTCGCCTTCGGTGACGCCGAGTACGTGGGTTCGGCCGCGGGCCGTGCCTACGCGACACCGTTCGTCGGCATTGCCGGCACGACTTCCGGCCACGGCTACTACCTGCTCGAAGCCGACGGCGGCGTCTTCGCGTTCGGCGACGCCCGGTTCTCGGGCTCCGTACAGGACGGTCGCGCCGCGATCGGCATCGCCGTCCAGCCGACGGGACGCGGCTATCAGGTAGCGCGCAATGACGGCAGCGTCGTCGGGTTCGGCGGTGCAGCTTCGAATCCGGCTCCGGTCGACTGGGGTGCGATCGCGCATCCGGTGGTCGGGATCGCGGCGCGTGCTGCCGGCGGCGCATGGCTCGCGCGGGGTTACGTGCCGCCCGCGCCTCCACAACCGGCCCCCTCGACCAGCGCGTTCCTCGCGTGCACGCGTGCGCACGAGTCTGACTCCGCGGGGGGCTACGCGGCCCGCAGCCCGGACGGCCTCTATTACGGCGCGTACCAGTTCCTGCAGTCGACGTGGGACAACGTCGCACGTCAGTCGGGTCGCTTCGATCTCGTCGGACGCAATCCGGCGACCGTTTCGCCCGCCGACCAGGACCAGCTCGCGCTGAACCTCTACCACTGGCAGGGCGCCGCACCGTGGGGTGGCCGCTGTGCGGGACTGCCATAGGGACGGCTCTATCGTTGAGCCATGAATGTGGACGACCGATCGCCTGATCTGGCGATCGGATCGTTCACGGATCACGGGCCCTGGGTCGTCGACCCGGACGCGATGCTCTGGCGCCGCGACGTCGAGCGGCTGCGCAGGCAGGCTCGTGAGCAGGTCCCCCGGTGGATGGAGACCGGACATCTGCCGCCGTTCGGCCGCTTGGCACAGGTGGTCGGGCGGGTGGGCGCTGCGTTGGCCGTCTGGGGCGTGGGCGCTCGCCGGCGCGGGTCTCCGCACTCGAGGCGCGACCTGTCGCGCCGGCTCCGCGTGGCGTTCGCGCACCTCGGACCGACCTACATCAAGCTCGGCCAGATCATCAGTGGCGGCGAAGGGTTGTTTCCCGAAGAGCTGGTCGCCGAGTTCAAGCTCCTGCGCGACCGCGTGCCGCCCGAACCGTTCGATGCCGTACGCCGGGTCGTCGAGCTCGATCTCGGGCGCTCTCTCGACGACGCGTTCGCGTCATTCGACCGGCTCCCCGTCGCGGCCGCGTCGATCGCGCAGGTGCATGCCGCGCGCCTCCGCACCGGAGAAGACGTCGTGGTCAAGGTGCAGCGTCCGCAGATCGCGCGCCTCGTGCGCGAGGACATCGAGGCAATGTCCTGGCTCGCGCCGCACCTCGTCGGGCGCATCCCCGTCGCCGCGCTCGCGAACCCGCCGGCGCTCATCGAGCTGTTCGCCGAGACGATCGTGGAGGAGCTCGACTTCCGCCTCGAAGCCGACAACATGCTCGACATCGCGCGCGTCCTCGCGGAGACGGAGCAGCGAGCGACGATCGTGCCGCGGCCACACCCCGAGCTCGTCACGCGTCGTGTGCTCGTCATGGAACGTCTCGACGGCATCCCGTGGGACGACGTCGCGTCGATGCACGCCGCCGGGGTGGACACGGAGGCAGTACTGCACGCGGGCCTCGTCTCCTTCATGGAAGGCGCGATGCTCTACGGGGTCTTCCACGGCGATCTGCACGGCGGCAACCTCATGGTGCGACCGGATGGGCGCACGGTGCTGATGGACTTCGGGATCACGGGCCGGCTCGACGAGACCAAGCGACTTGCGTTCCTGATGTTGCTCGTCGGTGCGACGACCGGTGACACGATCGCACAGCTCGGCGCGTTGCGAGATCTCGGCGCGTTTCCTCCCGACACCGATCTGCACGCGGTGTTTCGCGATCTCGGCCTCGAGCGCACGATCGACCCCACCATGTTGTCCGCGGACGAGCTGGTGCACGAGCTGCAGGACCTCACGAAGAAGCTCCTGGCATACGGCGCGCGGGCGCCGAAAGAGCTGATGCTCTTCGTGAAGAACATGATGTTCCTCGACGGCGCGATCGGGCGGCTCGCGCCGGACCTCGACATCCTCGCGGAGATCCAGGCCGTGCACGCCGAGATCGCACATCGCCACGGCGCGCGCCTTGCAGCCGAGCTCGGCCTCGACGCGTCGGTCGCGGATCAGTTCGACATGAATGCGATCAAGGCCGCGATGGGTGTGCCCGACATCGACAAGCTGACATATCGCGAGGTCCAGGAACGCCGGGAGATCCTTCGGAAGCGACTCGACGAGAAGCGCAGGCGATAAGGCGTCGGCTCAACGTTCCCAGGCGAGCACGTCTTTCATGGGATCGGCTGCCATGAAACTCGTCGCCGGAAAGACCCGTAGGCGCCAAGGATCCAGGCGGATCACGGCGAACGCGTCCGAAGTGGGCGCCGTCCAGTGCGCGATGACCCCCGGGTCGTAGCCGACCGGCGGCGGTGCCTGCTTGAACTTCTGCCACACGTCGATGCGCGTCTCGTCGTCGAAGAGCAACTCGGCGTTGCACTCGGCGGTGCACGTGTTCTGCGTCTCGGCCCAGTAAGTACACGACATGTACGGGTTGTTGTTCAGGTGTCCACGCATGAGCGCCGTCGGAAATGCGGCAACCCAGCCGACCAACGATGCACCATCCCACTCCCAGATCGGGTGGAGGATCCGCGAACGGGGCCTGCCCTTGCGGTCGACGGTTGCCGCCGAGCACCAGGCGATGGCGTGTGCAATTTCGACAAAATGGGTTGCGACCCTCTTCAACTCCGACATGCAGTGAAACGTACACTCCGCGCATGACGAAACGGCTGGCGGGTCGACGCATTCTGGTCGTCGGTGCCGGGACGCGTCCGTCGGACGACCCAGATGCTCCCATGGGAAATGGCCGTGCAATTGCTGTGCTCGCGGCTCGGGAAGGTGCGATGGTCGCGTGCGCGGACCGCGACGAAGATGCCGCGTCTGAGACGGCGCACCTGATCGGTGAGTCCGGCGGTGTTGCACACGTCACTGTCGGCGATGTGACCGACGCAGACACGTGTGCGCGCCTCGTCATCGAGTCGCAGCAGGCGCTCGGCGGCCTGGACGGCGTGGTGTGCAACGTCGGCATCGGCCTCGGTCGCGGGCTCGAGGGGACCAGCGCCGACGACTGGGATGCCGTGCACGCGGTGAACGTCCGTAGCCATTTCCTCGTGTGCCGAGCCGCGCTCCCCGTGCTCGCGGACGGCAGCGCCATCGTGCTCATCTCGTCGATCGCCGGAATCGTCGCCGGAACGCGTATACCGGCGTACGACACGTCTAAGGCGGCGCTCGGCGGCTTGTGCCGCCACGTCGCGCTCGAAGGTGCGCGACGGGGGATTCGCAGCAACGTCGTCGCGCCCGGGCTCATCGACACGCCGCTCGGCCGGCGCGCGACCGCGGGACGCCCGAGCCGTGTGCGCGCGCCGGTGCCCCTCGGCCGGCAGGCGACCGCGTGGGAAGTCGCCGCTCCCGTCGTGTTCTTGCTGAGTGATGACGCGAGCTACATCACCGGCCAGGTGCTGGCCGTCGATGGTGGCCTGACCGCGGTGTGAGTACGTTCTCGGGCATGACCTTCGATCGTGACGAAGTGGAAGCCGCGTTCCGCAAGTACTGGCAACTCGGCGCCGTCGGCGAGGACTGGGACGCGTGGTGCGACGAGTGCTTCACGGAGGATGTCACCTACATCGAGCGCGTCCTCGG
>DASQHW010000501.1:0-3860 GCA_035631895.1 Acidimicrobiia bacterium
GGCATGGCATCGGAGTACGGGCTCGCGGACCTGTGGGGAACGGTCCGGCTGCTGCGCATCGCGCCGGTCAGCCGCGAGATGGTGCTCAACTTCGTCGCGCAGCAGTCGTTGGGCCTGCCGAAGTCCTACTAGAGCGATCGACCTCCGGTCGCTGCGCTGTCGTCTCCCTCACTCCCCTGTCGGGCCGTCGAAACGTGGTGTGCGCTTCTCGGTGTGGGACGCGAGGCCTTCGCGTACGTCGGGGCCGCCGAACCCGTAGAACTCGTACGCAAGCGAGGCGTCGAGGATCGCGGACTGGGCGCGATACCAATTGTTCAACGTCTGCTTGGTGTAGCGGATCGCCGCCTGCGCGCCGGCACTGAGCTTGCTCGCGACATCGAGTGCCGTGTCGTGCACCCGGTCGTCGTCGACGCACAGCGAGACGAGACCGATGCGTTCGGCCTCCTCGCCGGTGAGCGTCTCGCAGGTGAGCAGGTAGTACTTCGCCTTCGCCATACCGCAGAGCAACGGCCAGCAGATTGCGGCGTGATCGCCGGCGGCGATACCCAGCCGGGTGTGCCCGTCGATGATCCGCGCCGTGCGCGCGACCACCGAGACGTCGGCCAGGAGCCCCGCGGCGAGACCCGCGCCCACGGCCGGGCCGTGGATCGCCGAGACGATCGGCTTGGCGCAGTTGATCACGTTGAACACGAGGTCGCGCGCCTCGCGCAACACGCGCGTGCGGGCCTCGTAGTCGTGCAGCATGGTGTCGAGCAGCTCGAAGCTGCCGCCCGCGGAGAACGCCCTGCCCGCGCCCTGCAGCAGCGCGACGTTCGTCTCGGGATCGCGGTCGACCGCAAGCCACACGTCGGCAAGCTCACGGTGCACATCGGGTCCGACCGCGTTCAAGCCGGGAGCATCGAGGGTGATGCGCAGCACGCCTTCGGCGGGACGGTCGAAACGCAGGTGCGGGAACTCGTCGTAGCTGCGGGGCACGAGCCATCCTTAGCACCTCGTCGGGTCACGGTGCGACGACGACCCACCCGCGCATGCCGTAGGCGAGGTGACCCGGGAGATGACATGCGAACTCGTAGCGGCCGGGAGCCTCGAAGCGATAGAAGGTCGCGCCGACATCGAGTGCCTTGACCGACACTTCGCCCGGTACGGGCGGGTGCGCCGCCTCCGTGCCGCGTTCGTGCCTGATGTGGACGCTCGCATCGCCGACGATGAACTCGTGGGCGATCGGGTCGTCGTTGTGCACGTGGAACTCCACGAGCGTGCCCGGCCGCACGCGCAGGGTCGAGAACGAGAAGTGGCTGTAGCGGATGCCGACGTCGACCGTCACGAGGCCCGGCCCGAGCGTCGCCTGACTTTCGGCATGCGCGGTGTCGGCGATCGCGTAGCCGCCGATCGCGGTCGCGACCGCTACCGCGATCGCGGCTGCGAGCGACACGAGGACGCGTGTCATGCCGCCATCCCCATGCGCGAGCGGCGACGGTTCAACACCGCCGCCACGCCGAACGCCAGCGCGCCGGTGAGCACGCCCGCCCCGATCGGCCACACGGCGTGCCCGGCCGAGGTGACGACGGGGCGTGCCTGTTCGGCCTCCACGCCGGTGTCGACGAGCCTCGGCGTCGCACCGGCGTGCGTCGACATCGCGAGGTCGTAGTCGAGCCTGCCGGCGGGGGTGTCGAGCGGGAGGTACGTGAACCACATCCGGTCCGGGATCCAGCCCATGCCCTTGTCGGAGCGCAGGTCCGCGAGCAGGCTCGCCGACGCCCATTCATGACGGGACAACGCGAGGCCGGGGCCGCCCGCCAGCAGCTTGGGCTCGTCGTCGGTGAGGATGAACACGTCCGCCTTCACGGCCTCGTTCTTGTCGAGTCCGAGGCCCAGGATGCGCAACGGCACCCACGGTTCGCGCGTCGGCATCGTGACCATGATCGGCGTCCCGTCGCCGGAGCTCTGGCCGAGCGCGCGAGCGCGGGACGCGTCGAAGCGGGCGGCCATGAAGACCGGGCTCCGGCGCGAGTAGAAGTCGAGCACGTCGGGCGCGTCGGGTGACAGCAGGAAGCCGTGGTCGCTCGCCCACTTGCCCACCGCAGTGCCGCCACCCCGAAGGATCGTGATGTCGAGTGCGTCGATCTTCTTCTGCAGCAGCACTTCGGCGGGCGCCAACGCCGCCACCTTCGCGGACTCGGCGAACAGCGCGCGTATCGGCGGTGCGACTTCACGTTCGAGCCGCTGCAACGTCCAGTCGCCCCCACGTTCGACGTCGGTCGGGACGGCCGGCAACGGCACGATCGAGCCGACCTCCTTGCCCTGGCCGCTGAACTGGAACGACGTGACATAGCGCTCGACGCCGTTGTGGTATGCCGCGAGCGTCGACGTGCGCGTCAGACGAATGGTGCCGTTCTCTCCGACGAGGCCTGCGCAGGCGATCGCCGGTGCCGCGGCGCCGAGGACCAAGGCCGGAACTGCCACCGCCAGTGCCGTCCATCGAATGGCTCGTGCATGCATGCGATCCTCCGGCTCGTTGAAGTTGCAGGTCCGACGACCGCCGGCGCCCCCGGGTTCCCCAGCGGCGAAACCGGCCGAGCGGTGGATAGCGTGCGACCCGAAACTTCCGAGAGGAACCTCGATGCACCCACGACCGGAGGATGCGCCGCGGGTGAAGGCGGCTCCGTCACCCTCCCGGGCCGGGAGGCCCCGAATCGGTCTCGTCCTCGGCGCGGGCGGCGCGGTCGGCCACGCCTTTCACAGCGGGGTCCTCTCCGCGATCGCGGACGCCACGGGATGGGACGCGCGCAACGCCGAAGTGATCGTCGGAACGTCGGCGGGATCATTGGTCGGCGCGTTGCTCCGCGCCGGTCTCTCCGCTGCCGACCTCGCCGCCCGAGCCATGGACAGGCAGCTCTCCCCCGAGGGACGGCACATCGTCTCGATCGCCGAGACGGCACGGGGTGATCAACCTCCGATCCCGTCGCGACCGCCGCGCGCGTCGCGGGTGCCCGCGATGTCCGCGCCCGGCGCGTTCGTGCGCGCGGCATTGCAGCCCTGGAACGCGCGCCCGGCTGCGCTCGTGGCCGCGGCGATGCCAGAAGGTCGCGTCCCCACCGAGCTCATCTCGACGGGGCTACGGCCGTTGTTCGACCGCTGGCCCGAGTCGAGCTTGTGGATCAACGCGGTCCGGCTCGAGACGGGCCGGCGGGTGACCTTCGGCCGCGACATCCGCGTGACGACCGACGTCGCGACGGCAGTCGCGGCATCCTGCGCGATTCCGGGCTTCTTCGCACCGGTTGCCGTCGACGGTGTGCGGTACGTCGACGGTGGCGTGCACTCCCCGACGAACGCCGACCTCGTCGCCGGCCTCGAGCTCGACCTCGTCGTCGTGTCGTCACCGATGTCGATGACACGCCGCGGTGTGAGGCTCACGCCCGATCAGCTCGGTCGGCGGCTCTCACTGATGGCGCTCGCGCGCGAGGTGGGCCGGATACGCGCGGCAGGCACGCCGGTCCTGACGTTCCAGCCGACCGGCAAGGTGCTCGACGTGATGGGTTGGAACGCTATGGACGCCTCGCGGCGAGCCGACGTCGCGCGCGAGGCGCATGCATCCGCGACGCGCAGGCTCGAGCGCCCCGACGCACACGAACGGGTCGCGCTGCTCGATTGAGCGTGACGTCACTCCGCGCTAGTGCGCGAGCACCTGCACGGTCGTTCCGCACAGGATCGCAACGGTGCGCACGGTCCCGGGCGCGTTGAGATGCACCGACCAGCGCAGCGATCCCGCCCGGGCGAAGGGCGCCAGGCTCGCCTCATAGAGGCTGACGCCCGATGGTGCCGTGACGGTGCCGGCTGCGCGAACGAGCGCAACGCGAGCT
>DASQHW010000502.1:0-2489 GCA_035631895.1 Acidimicrobiia bacterium
CCCGAACGCATCGCGGTCGTGAGCGCGTCCGGGCGGCAGACGTACCGCGAGCTCGACGAACGCTCGACGCGGCTGGCGCACGTGCTCCGGGACCTCGGTGCGCATGCCGGCGCCCCGATCGGCTGCTGCATGCAGAACTCCTGCGTGCACGTCGAGGCGATGCTCGCCTGCTACAAGCTGCGAGCGGTGCCGATCAACGTGAACACGCGGTATGTGGCCGACGAGCTCGCATACGTGTTCGACGATGCCGACCTGCTGGGCATCGTGCACGACACCTCGGTACGTGCGCAGGTGCGTGACGCGCTCGACAAGAGCCGCGACGTGCGATTCGTGCTCGACGTCGACGACCCCGCGCACGAGCAGCAAATCGCTCACGCGTCGACGGCACGCGATTTCGGAGCGCGGAGCGGCGAAGACCACTACGTGCTCTACACCGGTGGGACGACGGGACTCCCGAAAGGTGTTGTCTGGCGGCAGGAGGACATCTTCTTCGCGGCGCTCGGCGGAGGGAATCCCGGCGGCGCGCCGATCACCGACCCCACGGCGATCATGGCATCGGTCGTGGAGAACCCGGCGCAACGGCTTCGCCCGTTCCTGCCGCCCGGCGAAACGGTCCCCTCGCAGTTCGTCTCGCTTGCACTCGGTCCGCTCGTGCACGCGAGCGGCCAGTGGTCCGCGCTCGGCACGCTGTTGGGCGGCGGCCGTGTCGTGCTGTACGACAAGCCGCACGTCGACATGAGGTATGTGCTCGAGCTCGTCGAACGCGAACGAGTGAACGCGATGAACCTCGTCGGCGACGCGAGCGCGCGCCCGTTGCTCGCCGCGCTCGCCGCCGAACCCGGGCGCCGGGACACGTCGTCACTCCGGCTCCTCGGCTCGGGCGGCAGCATCCTCTCGGCCGACGCCAAGGATGCGCTCATGGCCGCGTTGCCGTCGGTGCTGGCGATCGTCGAGGGCATCGGTTCGTCGGAATCACCTGCGCAAGCGGTCGCCTTGACGACGCGCGGCGCCGCGACGTCTGCATCGCTGACCTTCGCGGCGAAAGCGGAGACCATGGTCGTCGACGAGAACATGCGCCCCGTCCCGCCGGGATCCGGCGTGGTCGGGCGGCTCGCGACGCGAGGTCGCGTCCCGCTCGGGTACTACAAGGACCCGGACCGCAGCGCGCGCACCTTCGTCGAGATCGACGGCGCGCGCTGGTCGTTGCCCGGCGACATGGCGACGATCGACGCCGACGGCACCGTGCACCTGCTGGGCCGAGGTTCGATGTGCATCAACACCGGTGGAGAGAAGGTCTACCCGGAGGAGGTCGAGGCGGTGCTGAAGGGGCACGACGCGATCGCGGACGCGGTGGTCCTCGGCGCGCCCGACCCGCAGTGGGGTGAACGCGTTGTCGCGATCGTCGCGCCTGCGCACCCCGACGAGCCACCCACGCTCGAGCTCGTGCAAGAGCACTGCCGCGCGCATCTCGCCGGGTACAAGCTGCCGCGCGCGCTCCACGTCGTCGACGCCGTCGCCCGCACACCTGCCGGCAAGCCCGACTACGCGTGGGCGCGGGCGCTCGTGTCACGAAATCGATGACGGATCAGGTACGGGGGCGAGGGTCTGCCCGCTGGAGCGCGGCGAAGACGGCGGGGCCGATCGGCAGCGGCGCGCAACCATGGTCGGTACTGCAGACGTCGTCGAACTTCGGTTGGGCCGCCCCGTGGCACGATGCGCAACTTCCGCCGAAACGGTTCAACACTTCGGCTCCTCCCCGCGAGCGGATGCGCGTGCCTTTCGCGGACACGTCGAGGGAGAAGAACTCCCAGTCACGCGTCGCGGGGCTGAATCCGGCGCGCCGCTTGACCATCGCCTCTTGGGGCACGAGCTGAATGATCGTGCCGACCGGGTACGTGCCGCCGGTCGTGGACCTTGCTACGGCGAGCGCCTCCGCCAAGTGTCCGCGGACGTTCGCGATGAAGTGATCACCGACCCGCGTCATCGTGTTGACGTTGTGGAAGTCGGCTGCGGTCAAGCTCGCGTCCTCGGCCTGTGCCGTGGTCGATGTGCCCACCTGCGCCGCGTGGTGGGTGCCGCCGCCGCACGCCACGAAGAGCACCACGGCCACCACGATCGCACTCCCCCACACCAAGCCTGTTCTGCGCACCGACGCAGGATACGAGCCGCCGCGATGACAAGTTCATGTCTCGAACCACTCCCACTTCCAGGGGGTGATGGTCTCGAACGGTCCGGCGAGCTCGACCCCGTCGCCGTTCGGCGCGACCGCCGAGAGCGCCGGCGCGACCTGCAACGGCTCGCCGTCGAGCCACGCGATCGTGATCCGGTGCGCGTCGTCGGCGAAGTCCCACACGCCGGCCACGCCGTCCGTTGTGCACATGAGGTCGAGATCGGGTGGAGGGCCCGTCGCCTCTTGCACGACCAGATAGGTGCCGCGGTTCGGCCGGTAGGGCACCGCCTCGGCCGAGATCTGCACGCGTGGCGCCACC
>DASQHW010000503.1:0-15861 GCA_035631895.1 Acidimicrobiia bacterium
GCGTGCAAAATTCCTCCACGCCGTGGCTGCAACGCTGGGTCCGGGCGACCATCTCCTGCTCGGTACGGATCTCGTCAAGGACGTCACACGACTCGTCGCCGCGTACGACGATGCAAGCGGCGTCACCGCGGCGTTCAACAAGAACGTGCTCCTCGTGATGAATCGCGAGCTCGACGCCGATTTCGACGTGGACGCGTTCGAGCACGTCGCACTGTTCGACCGTGATCGCGAGTGGATCGAGATGCGACTTCGGTCCACACGAGATCAGACAGTGCGGGTAGCCGCGCTCGACCTGGACGTCGAGTTCGCCGCCGGGGAGGAGATGCGCACCGAGGTCAGCGCGAAATTCCGGCGCGAAGGTGTCGATACCGAGCTGCGCAACGCCGGCCTCGACCTCGTGGAGTGGTGGACCGACGAAGCCGGCGACTTCGCCCTGTCGCTGTCGCGACGACGGGCTTCTCCCGCTACGGGCGCGTAGGGAGCCGAGGATCGGCGACGATCTTCAGGCCTTCGGGCACGTCGACCACACGCACGATCTCGCCCTGCACCTCGATGCCCAGATGCCCACCCATGATCGGGATGCGCTCGAGGCGCAGGGTTCCGATCCAGTCGGGCACCGCGGGCGCGAGGTGGAGAGACGAGCGGCGGATGTCGGGCTCGAAGCGCAGCAGCGTGCGGAGGAACAACAGCGGCGAGGCCGCGGCCCACGCCTGGGGCGAGCACGACGTCGGATAGCTCACAGGGAACCCGAGGCGATCACGTGACATGCCGCCGAACAACTCCGGCAGGAGGTCACCGAACCACGGCGCGGCGTCGACCAGCCCGCGCATCACGCGATGGGCCTCTTCGACGAAGCCGTATCTCATCAGGCCGGCGGCGCACAACGCGTTGTCGTGGGGCCACACGCTGCCGCAGTGGTACGAGATGGGGTTGTATCCCGTGTTCGCGCTCGACAACGTGCGGATGCCCCAGCCGTTGAACAATCCTTGTGACATCAGGCAACGCGCGACGAGCGGCGCCTTCTCCTCGTCGACGATGCCCGTCCACAGGCAGTGGCCCTGATTCGACGCGATGCCGTCGATCAGCTTCTTGTCGCGATCGAGCCCCATCGCGAAATATCCACCGTCTCCGGCCTCGACCCAGAAGTCCTCGTTGAACCTGCGCTTCAGCTCGTCGGCCCGCGCGTCGAGCGACGAGGCGAGCACGTGGTCGCCGGCCTCCGTCGCGCAGTGACTGCGGGCGATCAGCGCGGCGTACACATAGCCCTGCACCTCGCACAAGGCGATCGGCGTCGGCGCGAGCGAACCATCGCGAGAGCGCATCGAGTCCCAGGAGTCCTTCCATCCCTGGTTCTGCAATCCGCGATCGGTCGTGCGCTGGTACTCCACGTAACCATCGCCGTCCTTGTCGCCGTAGTCGGTGATCCACCGCAGCGCCGCGTCCGCGGCCGGCAGCAGCGCGTCCACCTCCTCGCGGCGGCTGCCCCACCTCGACAGCTCGCCGATGAGCATCACGAAGAGGGGCGTGGCGTCCACCGTGCCGTAGTACACGCGCCCGCCGCCGAGCGCGAGCGACGCCGTCTCGCCGAAGCGCATCTCGTGGAGGATGCGTCCCGGTTCCTCCTCGGTGCGGGGGTCGACCTCCCTGCCCTGGAATCGGGCGAGTGTCTGCAGCGTGCCGAGGGCGAGGTCGGGATCCACGAGCATGGTCATCCACGACGTGATCAGCGAGTCGCGTCCGAACAGCGTCATGAACCACGGCGCCCCGGCGGCCACGACCGCCCGGTCGGGGAACTCCGGGTCGAAGATGCGCAGGCCGGCGAGGTCCTGCGTCGAGCGCTCCAGGAGGTTCCGGAACTGGTCGTGGTCCGCGGACACCACAGGCATCCGCGCCTTCCACTCCTCCAGTCGCGCGACGGGCGTCGACCGCTCCACCGGATGCCCGCACTGATAGCGAGGCGTCACCTCGAGGTCGCCGATCACCGGCGTCACCTCGATGCAGGTCGTCCAGCGTCCGCGAGGTGGGATCACGGTTTCGTACATGACCTGCGGGCCGACGAAGCGGGGCGGCTCGCTGAAGTCGATGTAGGTGGCGCGGACGAACGAATGGCGCTTGTACCTGAACGCGAGCCGCGCACCATCGGCCTGCAGGCTGAGCTCGCCCTGCTTCAACACCCGGCCTTCCTTGACCTCGAACAGGTCGGCGAAGTCCGCACCGAGCACGATCTCGACCGAACAGAACGCGGCTTCCTCACCGAAGTTCTCGATCTCGATGTCCTCGCGCATGCCGCGGCCGACATATCGGCGCCGCTGCACCACGAGGTGCGAGTCCGCGTACCCCTTCGCCGGAGGCCCGCGGAGCACGAACACCCCGCTGAACGGGTCGGCGGCGGTCGCGGCAAGGGGCTCCGGGGTCGCGCCGTTGAGCAAGAGGTGCATCTGCGACAAGAACCGTGTGTCGCGGAAGAACAGACCTTGCGGATGGGCAGGATCGATCTCGCCGGACCGGTTCGAGATACAGAACGCGGAGCCTTCGACGAGCGTGACGACGCCATCGGCCGTCCCCAGGCTCGCGCTCGCGCTCGTCGTCCACGGGTCGGGCATCAGGGCAACCTAGTGCTCCAGATCCGGCATCCTTCCTTTGCTCGGCCCTGCCGGCGGCCGCATTAGTGTCGAACGAGGATGCGAATCGCGGTCGTTGCCCCTGTGTGGTATCCGGTGCCGCCATCCGGTTACGGCGGGATCGAGCTGGTGGTCTCCTTGCTCGTCGAAGGCCTCGTCGAACGGGGCCACGACGTCACGCTGTTCGCGAGCGGCGGGTCCGAGACCAAGGCGCGGCTCGTCACGCCGATGGAGGAGCCGCCGGACCCGGCGGAGATGGGCAACCCCTGGTACGACGGCTTCCACGCGTTGTCGTCGTACCTCCAGATCGACGACGTGGACCTCGTGCACGACCACGCGGCGATCGTCGGCCCGGTCTGCGGCGCGCTCCTGCGAGACGATCTTCCGGTCGTGCACACGCTGCACGGGCCCTGGACCGAGCACACCCGGCGCTTCTACGGCGTGGCCGCCGGTCATGTGCATCTCGTCGCCATCAGCGACGCGCAACGCTCCGACAACTCCGCCGTCCCTTACGCCGGCACCGTGCACAACGGCATCGACCTCTCGCTGTATCCCTATCGCGAGCTCAAGGACGACTTCTTGATCTACATCGGGCGCGCGAACCCCGACAAGGGCCCCAAGGAGGCGATCACGATCGCGCGCCGCGCGGGCCTGCCGTTGCACATGATCCTGAAGCGCACCGAGCCGCCGGAGCAGGAGTACTTCGAGCGCGAGATCCATCCGCTGCTCGCGAGCGACATCGAGCTCCACCAGAACGTCTCCCACGAGGTGAAGGTCGACCTCCTGGGGCGGGCACGGGCGATGGTGTTCCCGATCCGCTGGCCCGAGCCGTTCGGTTTGGTGATGGTCGAGGCGATGGCCTGCGGGACGCCGGTCGTGACCACGAACTGGGGTGCGGCGCCCGAGGTCGTCGAGGACGGCGTCACCGGGTACCGCCGGGACGGCGAGGACGACCTGGTCGAGGCCATCTCCCGTACCGCCGACCTCGCTCCGGCCGACAGCCGCCGGCGGGTCGAGGAGCGATTCTCCGGCCGCGCGATGGTGCGCGGGTACGAAGCGATCTACGGCCGGCTGCTCGCGGAATCTTGACCGCGGGATTTCCACTACCTGCGTAGTGTTATTACAATGCCCGCGATGTCACATGCCGCCTCACCGGACGCGTCCCGTCGACCGGGCCTCGAGATCGACGACCTCCACGTCGCGGTCGAGGGCCGCGAGATCCTCCGGGGTGTCTCGCTGACCGTGGAGCCGGGCAGCCTGCATGCGCTGATGGGCCCGAACGGCTCGGGCAAGTCCACCCTCGCCCAGACGCTGCTCGCGAATCCCGCCTACCAGGTCACCGCGGGCCGAATCCTGCTCGCGGGCGAGGACGTCACCCGGCTCCCGACCGACCAGCGGGCGGCACGCGGATTGTTTCTCGGCTTCCAGCACCCCGAGGAGATCCCGGGAGTGTCCGTCCTGAACTTCCTGCGACAGGCAATGGCCCGCCGCAAGGGGATCGATGACTTCTCGGTCCTCGAGGTCCGGATGAAGCTGCTCGAATGGACGAAGCGGCTCGGTATGGACACCCGCTTCACCGAGCGCTATCTGAACGAGGGCTTCTCCGGCGGCGAGAAGAAGCGGAACGAGGTCCTGCAAATGGCGTTGATGGAACCCGACATCGCCGTGCTCGACGAAACCGACTCGGGCCTCGACATCGACGCGCTGCGGGAGGTGGCCGCGGGCATCGACGCCGTCCGTACGGAGCGCCCGCATCTCGGCATTCTCGCGATCACGCACTACCAGCGTCTGCTCGAGCACCTCGTACCCGACGTCGTGCACGTGCTCGTCGACGGCCGAATCGTCGCGACCGGCGGTCCCGAGCTGGCCCGTGAAGTGGAGGCGCGGGGTTTCGACGCGTTCCGGGAACGGGTGGCCTAGATGCGCACCCTGGACGTCGGCGCCATCAAACAGGACTTCCCCATCCTGTCGCGCGAGATCAACGGCAAGCGGCTCGTGTACCTCGACTCGGCGTCGTCGTCGCAGAAGCCACAGGCCGTGCTCGACGCCATGGACGACATGTACCGGACGCACTACGCGAACATCCACCGGGGCGTCTACGCGATCGCCGAGCAGGCAACCGCGGCCTACGAGGGCGGCCGTCGCAAGGTTGCACGGTTCGTGAACGCGCACGCGCCCGAGGAGATCGTCTTCACCCGCAACGCGACCGAGAGCATCAACCTCGTCGCGTACTCGTGGGCGCGCGCGAACCTCCGCGAGGGTGACGCGATCGTGCTCTCGCACATGGAGCACCACGCCAACGTGGTGCCGTGGCACATCCTCGCCGCCGAGCGCGGTGTACAGCTGCGGTGGATCCCGCTCACCCCCGAGTACCTGCTGGACACGTCGAACGTCGAAGAGCTCCTCGAAGGCGCCAAGCTGCTCGCGATCAGTGCGATGTCGAACGTGCTCGGCACGATCAACGACATCGCCTCGCTCTCTCGAGCCGCACGCGCGGCGGGTGCGCACGTGCTCGTGGACGCGTGCCAGTACGTGCCGCACGTTGCCACCGATGTCCGGGAGTGGGACGCCGACTTCGTTGCGTTCTCGGCGCACAAGCTCCTCGGGCCGACCGGCATCGGCGCGTTGTGGGCAAGACGCGAGCTCCTCGAGGAGATGCCCCCGTTTCTCGGTGGCGGAGAGATGATCCGCGACGTGCGACTCGACGGGTTCACACCCAACGACGTGCCCTGGAAGTTCGAGGCGGGGACGATGCCGATCGTCGAGGCCGTGGGCTTCGGCGCGGCGATCGACTACCTGACGAGCCTCGGTATGGACGCCGTGCGAGCGCACGAGATGCAGCTGACGGAATACGCGATCGCCGCACTGCAGGACCGGTTCGGAGAATCGCTGCGAATCTACGGTCCGCTCGATGTGACGCAGCGAGGCGGCGCGCTCTCCTTCCTGTTCGAGGGGATCCACGCCCACGACATCAGCCAGGTGCTCGACGAGGACGCCGTGTGCGTACGTGCCGGACACCATTGCGCAAAGCCGCTCATGCGCCGGCTCGGCGTGCCTGCGACGAGCCGCGCGTCCTTCTACGTCTACAACGACGAAGCCGACGTCGACGCCCTCGTCGAAGCGCTCGCCAAAGCACAGAAGTTCTTCGAGATCTGAGTCGTCGTAGGATTGATGGCGTGGCCGGGCTCGAAGACCTCTACCGGGAGATAATCCTCGATCACTACCGTTCGCCGCGCAATCGTGGTGAGCTCCCGGTTCCACCCGCACACAAGGTGGAGGGCTTCAACCCTCTGTGCGGCGACGAGGTCGTCTTGTATCTCGACATCGACGACGACGGCGAGACCGTGCGCGACATCAAGATCGAGGGACAAGGCTGCTCGATCAGCCAGGCATCGACGTCGATGATGAGCGCGGCCGTGCGGGGCAAGTCCGTGGACGAGGTGCGGAAACTCATCCGCGCGTTCAAGGCACTCATGTCGATCCACGAATCGACACTCGCCGGCGAAGGGGACGGGAGCGATCTGGCCGCCGATCTCGAAGGCGTCCGTCTCGGCGACCTCGAAGCCCTGCAAGGAGTCGTAAAGTTTCCTGTGCGGATCAAGTGCGCCACGCTCGCCTGGAACACCCTGCAGCAGGGCATCGACGAGTCGAACGCGTAGCCGGCCGGCGGGCGGCACCGGACGGGAGTCCGATAGGGGACGTCTGTCACATCGCGCGAGATTCCGGTCCTGACCGGGAACGCCGACGCCGTATCAAACGTTCAAGAAATCGGATCGAGGCGTTGCGTATCTCGTTGGGTAGAGCCGGATAGGCTGTCTCTACGAGACGCCAGGAGGAGCGAGATGGATCAGGCAGGGGTCGTGAATGTCATCGACGAAGCGCTGGAGCGCTTTTCGAGCCGTGACCTGATCGCCGCCTCCGAGGTCGTCGACTTCCTGCTCGATCTCCGCAGTGCCGTGGTGTCGGACGCCGCGCTTGCCGCCCTCATCGAGGCCGAGACGCAGCCGACGCACTGAAAAGCCCCAATTGCAGGGGTTCTGCCACGTCGGTCCAGTAACATCGACCGTTGGTGAATCAGCCGGCACCCCCCTCTTCCGACGATTCACGCGCGGTCCGGCTCGCCCGCAGGCGCGGTTGGCGGCGCCGGTCCCTTGTCGTGGGTTCGGTCCTCGCGGTGCTCGCAGCAGCAGGTGGCGCGACGTACGCACTGGTCCTCAGTGCCGACACTTCGTCGGCCGGCACCCCGACCGCGCAGCTCGCGACCTCGGCGCCGAGCACGACGCACCCGAAGCCCCCGACGACCCGTCGACCGACGACGACGACCACGACGATCCCGCCGGTGAAGAATCCGGCCGACGTGAAGATGCCGTCTCCCGGAAGCGGCCTCGGTATCGGGAGCCGGGGCCCGCTCGTCCTCATCTACGAAGCACGGATGAAGGCGCTGCACTTCGACCCCGGAACCGTCGACGACTACTTCGACCAGAACACCCAATACGCCGTCATCACCGTGCAGAAGTACTTCCAGCAGCCACGCACCGGCATCATCGACGCCGGCGTCCAACTGGCGCTCAGCCATTTCCAGTACGCACCGGCCGAGCCGACGTCGGAGCCGGATCGCGTCGAGATCGACCTCGACAAGCAGGTGCTCACCGTCTACCAGAACTGGCAGCCGATCCTGCTCACTACGACCTCGACAGGAAGCGGCGAGCACTTCTGCGGCGGGGTCGACGGCTGCCAGTACGCGATCACGCCCACCGGCCACTACCACTTCTATTCGCTCTATCGCGGCTGGGACAACGGCAAGCTCGGCAGGATGTGGAACCCGTACTACTTCAACGGCGGGATCGCGGTGCACGGGCTGGAATCAGTGCCGACCTACCCGGCGTCGCACGGGTGCGCGCGCATCCCGATGCACATCGCCGACTACTTCTACACACTGGTGCACCACGGGGAGTCGGTGTTCGTCGTCGGTACGCCGAAGCAGCGAGGGAGCGGTTATGTCGGACCGATCCGCACCGCTCCCGCGCCGCCGACCACGCCCACGCTGCCTCCGACACCTGCCACAACCGGCGGGAAGCCCGTGGTCCCGCCGCACAAGCCGCCGCCGACGACGGTGCCGGCGCACGTCACGACGACGACCAAGCACCCGTAGCTTCAGAAACCCGGTTCGGCGAAGGGGTCGGCCTCGTGCGGGACCACGACCGAGAGCTCGTCGACGCCGAGCTCCGCCGCAAGGTCCTCGTAGCCGGTGCGTTCGAGCTCGTCGGCGAGCTCGGGGCCACCGCTCTTGACGATGCGCCCGGCGAGGAACACATGGACCCGGTCGGGCCGCAGCTCGGTGAGGAGCCGGGAATAGTGCGTGATCGCGAGCACGCCGACGTCGCGGTCGCGGGAGATCGCGGCGACCCGCCGGGCGACGTCTCGTAACGCGTCTACGTCGAGGCCCGAGTCGATCTCGTCGAGCACGGCGAACTTCGGTTCGAGCACGGCGAGCTGCACGGTCTCCGCGCGTTTCTTCTCGCCGCCGGAGAACTCGTCGTTCACCCCGCGCGTCAACAGGTCCGGCGCCACACCCAGCAGCGACGCCTCGCGCTCGACGCTCTCGGACAGGTCACTCCCGCGTGCCGCGCCCACAACAGCCGCGAGCGGTACGCCGGGAACTTCCACCGGATACTGCATCGCGAGAAAGAGCCCACGTTGCGCTCGTTGCCATGTGGGCAGGTCCAGCAGCTCTTCGCCGTCGATCGTCACCGAGCCGCGGGTCACCTCGTAGTCTCCGCGGCCCATCAGGGCGTGCGCGAGCGTCGACTTGCCCGAGCCGTTCGGCCCCATGACCGCGTGCACCTCGCCCGAACGCACCTCGAGATCCACGCCGCGGAGGATCTCGTGTCCTGCGACGTTCACGTGGAGGTCGGTGATCTCGAGGACGCTCACGGCAGCACGACCTTCACGTCGTCGCCGTCGACCTCCACCTCGTACACGGGTACGGGTTGGGTCGCCGGCAGAGTCTGCGGCTCGCCCGTGCGGAGCGAGAACGTCGAGCCGTGCTTCGGGCACTCGATCTCGCACTCTTCCTCCCACACGTCCCCCTCCGACAGGGAGTAGTCGGCGTGCGAACAGGTGTCGCCGATCGCGTAGAAGTCGTCGCCGATTCGCACCAGCGCGATGCGATGACCGTCGACCTCGAAGCGTCGGGACTGGCCCGGCGCGAGATCGTCACGCGCGCAAAGCGTGCGGACCTCCCCCATCAGCGACGGCTCCGTTTCGCCCCGCGATGTTCGAGCTTGTCGATCACCGATGCGCGCAGGCCCCGCGTGAGCGCACCGACCGGGAGCCGCGCGAACACGTCGTCGAAGAAGCCGAGGACGATGAGCCGCTCCGCCTGGTCGGGCGCGATCCCACGAGACTCGAGGTAGTAGAGCTGTTCTTCGTCGATCGGCCCGACTGCCGATGCGTGCGAGCATCGCACATCGTTCGCCTCGATCTCGAGGTTCGGGATCGACTCGGCGTGTGCGCCTTCGCTCAGCACGAGGTTGCGATTGGTTTGCGTGGCATTGGACTTCTGCGCGGACTTCCGCAACCGCACGAGACCCGAGTACACGGAACGGGCAACGTCTTCTACTGCGCCTTTGAACAAGAGATGGCTGCGCGTGAACGGCGCGTCGTGGTCCTGGAGCGTACGGAAGTCGAGGGTCTGCGTACCGTCGCCGAAGTACACCGCGAGCTGGTCGCTCTCGCCTCCCTGGCCGTCGAGGCGGGCCTCGCTGCGGAGGCGCGCGTAGTCGCCGCCGAGTGACACCAGCGACGTTCTGACCGTCGCGTCGCGGCCCACGTGTGCACGCTGGTACCCGAGATGCCACGTCTGCGGGCCGTGCTGCTGCACGGACAGATAACGCAGGCGGCCGTTGTCGTCGACCAGGAGCTCGGTGACCGCATCGACGAGATGATCGGTGGAGGGCGTCCCGAATCGTTCGAGCACCGTTGCCTCGGCGCTCTTGCCGACCGCGACGAACGTGTGCGGGAACGACGCCCGTCGGTCGCCCTCCGACCAGTGCAACACCAGGATGGGCGCTTCGACGACGACGCCGGCGGGCACCAGGATGAACGCGCCGCCGGCAAGGAACGCGTCGTGCAACGTCGTGAATGCATCGGGAGTCGTGCCGGATGCGCGTCCGACAAGATCGCGTGCGGTTTCGTCATCGCACGTGGCGATGTCGCACACTCGCACACCCTTCGACTCCAGTGCCGGATCGAGCTCCTGGTGTACGACACGGCCGTCGCGCACGACGAGCATCGCTGCGTGCTTGCCCGCTTCGGCTCCCCACGGACCGCCGCCCGGCGCACGTTCCTCGCCGGGGGCGCCGAGCTCCTCGGCCGCGAATGGCCGGTAGCGCGCGAGGTCGAGCCTGTCGATCGGCGAGTACCGCCAGATCTCCTCGGACGGCGTCGGCCATGTGAGCGCGCCGAGCTGTTCGGCTGCCGCGAGCCGGCGTCGCACCAGCCAGTCAGGGCCGCCGAGTGCCCGCGCGGCATCGACGGTGAACGCAAGCGTCATGCCACTAACCGACCGCGCCTTCCATGTTCAGCTCGATCAGGCGCGACAGCTCGACCGCATACTCCATCGGCAGTGTCTTGACGATCGGCTCGATGAAGCCGTTGACGATCATGGCGGTTGCCTGCTGCTCGGTGAGACCGCGGCTCTGGAGATAGAAGAGCTGGTCGTCGCCGACCTTCGAGACCGTCGCCTCGTGGCCGATGCGCGCGTCCTTCTCCTCGATCTCCATGTACGGGTACGTATCGCTGCGCGACTGCTCGTCGAGGATCAGGGCATCGCAGCGGACGTGCGCCTTCACGTCGTGCGCGCCCTCCTCGACACGTACCAGGCCGCGATACGTCGTGCGTCCGCCGTCCTTGCTGATCGACTTCGAGTCGATGATCGAAGTGGTCTCCGGCGCGGCGTGGGTCATCTTGGCGCCCGCGTCCTGGTGCTGGCCGGGACCGGCGTACGCGACCGACAACACCTCACCGTGCGCCTTCGGTCCCACCATCACGACGGCCGGGTACTTCATCGTGAGCTTGGAACCGAGGTTGCCGTCGATCCACTCGACGGTCGCCTCGGTCTCCGCGCGTGCCCGCTTGGTCACGAGGTTGTACACGTTCGGCGACCAGTTCTGGATCGTCGTGTAGCGGATGTGCGCACCAGGGCGGGCGATGAGCTCCACGACCGCGGAGTGCAACGAGTCCGAGCTGTACACCGGCGCCGAGCAACCCTCGACGTAGTGCACGGATGCACCTTCGTCGGCGATGATCAGCGTTCGTTCGAACTGACCCGCGTTCTCCGCGTTGATGCGGAAGTACGCCTGGAGCGGCATGTCGACGTGCACGCCCGGCGGCACATAGATGAAGGAGCCACCCGACCACACGGCCGAGTTGAGCGCGGCGAACTTGTTGTCGCCCGGCGGGATGACCGTACCGAAGTACTTCTGCACCAGCTCGGGGTACTCGATGACCGCCTGATCCATGCTGGTGAAGAGGATCCCCTGGCGCTCCAGGTCCTCGCGGTTCTTGTGGTAGACGACTTCGCTCTCGTACTGCGCGGTGACGCCGGCGAGGAACTTCCGCTCTGCTTCGGGGATGCCGAGCTTCTCGTACGTTGCCTTCATCTCGTCGGGGAGCATGTCCCAGTCGGAGACCTGGCCGTCGGTGGGCTTCAGGTAGTAGTAGATGTTCTCGAAGTCGATGTCGGGCATGTTCTTGGCGAACCACTCGAGCATGGGCTTGCGCTCGAACCGCTTGAGCGCGTTCAGCCGGAACTTCGTCATCCACTCCGGCTCGCTCTTGTGGTGCGAGATCTCGCGCACCACGTCTTCGTTCACGCCCTTCTTCGGCTCGTAGACGTACTGCTCGGTGTCGTGCCAGCCGAGCTTGTACTTGCCCAGGTCGATGCCCGAAACGGCCATCAGCGACTGCCTCCTCGATCCCGGCTCCATCGCGACTCGGGGCGGGGAGTCTCCCCATCACGGCCGGGAATTAACACTACGCCCATAGTAACAATCCGCCCGGCCCCGAACAATCCGGGGAAGGGGGCTAGGGCCCCGTCCTCGCGGTGGTGGGCGTGGTCGTCGGCGAGGCTCCGGAGGCCCTGAGCGCCTGCGCGACGTAGGCCCGGCCCTGGTCCTCGTGCTGCTGGTACGCGGCCAGGTTGCGCTGCGCCAACGCCTGGTTGGCGAGATCGAACTCGTGCTGTGCGGCGGCGAGCAGCTCGCTCACCGTCGCATTCGACGGAGGGGGCGTGACTGTGCCCGGCGTCGTCGTCGGCGTGGTCGTGGTGGTGGTGCTCCCGCCTGCCGGCGGGGGTGTGGTGATCTCGGGCCGGCCGCAGGCCGCCGAGCCCAGTTGCTGTAGACGGGTCTGGCCTCCGCTCAGCAGGGCGGTGACGTCGTCAGTGACGTCGCAGCCGAGCACGGCGCGGTCGCCTGCGACAGCCGCGAGGAAGCGGAACCGCGGATATGGCTGCGGGCCCTGTCCGGTGACCCAGATCGGACGCACGTACAGGACCGCACTGCCGATCGGGAGGAGCTGCACCTCGCCTCGCTCGACCTTCGATCCGGCTTGGCCGAGCAGCGTGAACTGGCTGCTGATGAACTGGTCCGACTCGATCGCGGTCGCAGCCTTCGCCGGTGACGGCGCCTGCGAGTTGGGCACCAGGTACACGACGAGCTGGCCGTAGTTGGCGCCGTCGGTGCGCGCAAAAATGAACGACGAAAGGATGCCCCCTTTCCGTCTCGGCGTGAACGATCGCTCGAGGGTGAACTCCTGGGGCGGCGGGACAGTGGTGGACAGGCCCGGCAGCTGAAGTGTGAGGTAGAGCGGGTTGCTCGCGTTCCCCGATGCCGCGAGTGTCGTGTTGCGACCGCCGTTGTTCCCGGCCTGCGCCGGAGTGGTCACCGCGGCCGTCGTCCCTTGATCCGGTGCCGGGGCGATGTCCCAGATGTCTTGCTTGTTGAAGTACTGCACTGGATCGGTGATGTGGTACAGCGCGTACTGCTCGGTCTGGGCGCTGAAGAGGTCTTCCGGATAACGCCAGTGGTCGCGCAGCCCCGGCGGCATCTGGCTGACGTCGCTGAAGAGCTGCGGGAACGCCTTGCGGTAGGTGCGGATGATCGGGTCCGCCGGGTCGACCACGTAGAACTTGATCGTGCCGTCGTACGCGTCGATCGTCACCTTCACCGAGTTGCGCACGTAGTTGAAGTCGGTGTCGAGGCCGCTCCCGGTCGGCTCCTGCGGGTGGATCGACTGGGAGTACGGGTAGTCGTTCGTCGTCGTGTACGCGTCGAACACCCATGTGATCCGGCCGTCGAGCACCACCGGATAGGGATCGGCGTCGTACTTGAGGAAGGGTGCCGCCGTCTGCACCCGCGACTTGATGTCGCGGATGTACAGCGCACGTGACGAGCTCGTGACCTGTCCCGACACGAGCAGGTTCCAGTCGCCGAACCGCAACGCGAGCGCTGCCTTGCGGAGGAAGCTCGAGATCTGGACGCCGCCCCTGCCCGTGTACTTCGTCGGCGTCGCGGTCGCGATCGAGGTCGCCTCCTGCTCCGCCACCTTGGTGTCGACGACCGCGTAGCCGGTCAACGTCTCGCCGAAGTACACAGGCGCGTACTTCGGATCGAGCGGGATGTCGCCGGTCGGGGGGATGCCGTGCAGCACGTAGCTCGGACGGTCGACATTGACCTGGTCGGCGGCGGCCGCGACCACGCCGTAGCCATGGGTGTACACGAGGTGCTGGCTCGTCCATGAGTTGTCGGGGAGGTGCGCCTGATCGAGCTCACGCACGGACGCCAGTGTCGGCTTCGACTTCTCGTCACCGATCTTGTAGCGGTCGACGTCGACGTCGTTGAACTCGTAGGCAGTCGACAGTGCCTCGTCGACTTTGAAGTCGTCGCTGGCCGGCGCCGGATCGTAGAGCCGCACGCTCTGGAGCGTCGGCTTTGCTGCCGGAATGTCGACCTGGTTGAGCGCGGGCTGGTACTGAAATTGCTTCGGGACGATGCTCGTCAAGTTGAACGCGTCGCGTGTCGCCTTGATGTTGCGGTCGATGTACTTCTGCTCCCGCGACAGCTCGTTCGGCTGCACCGTGAAGCGCTGTATCGCTGCGGGGTAGATCGTGCCGACGACGATCGAGATGAAGCCCCACAACCCGACCGCGATGATCGGGAACACCCAGCCGCGACGCCAGATGTTCACGATGAACAATCCGGCGGCTGCGACCGAGATCACGATGAGCAGCCGCAACGCAGGCAGTTGCGCGTGAACGTCGGTATACGTCGCGCCGTCCACGAACCCGCGGTGCGACTTCGTGAGCGCGAACTGGGCCAGGTAGTACTGGTAGGTCTTCGTCAGGGCCATCAGGGCGAGCAGCACCGACAGATGCACCTTGACTTGCGGCGTGACCCGCTGGAACGGGCTCTGGAGCCTGATTCCGCCGTTGAGGTAGTGGAACACGGCCGCCACGATCAGGACGACGAGGAGCGCGGCGAAGGTCCAGCCTGCGGCGAACTGCAGGAACGGCAAGCGGAACACGTAGAACGAGAGATCCTTGTGGAACTGCGGGTCCTTGATGCCGAAGCTCGTGGAATTGCTGAACAGGATCCAGCGGTTCCACTGCGCCGAGACACCGGAGCCCATCACGATCGCGAAGAACAACGCGACAACCACGCGGACCCGGCCCGCGTAGGGCGCGACATAGCCGCGATAGCGCTCGATGATCTCGTCCTCCGGCCCCGTTCCGCGATACCGCGGCGCGACACGATCCGCGACGATCAGGTTCACGAGCATGACCGCAAAGAACACGGCCGAGAAGATCAGCGCAGGGACCAGCTTCGCGAAGAGGAGCGCTCGCCAGGTGCGTGTGAACCCGACATCGTCGAACCAGAGGTAATCGGTGTAGAAGCGCGCCAGCCCGCGAACGCTCAGCAACAAGATGACGAGCAGGACCGCGACGCCGATCAGCCATCCACGAAGGCCGAGCGAACGCCGCCGGCCCTCGACCGACGGAACGCGCATTGCCCGGATGCTATGTCTTTTGGTCGCGCTCGCTGCGGCCGGCGATACGCGGGCCGCGGGCGCTCGCGATCTCTGTCGCGTGCATCACGTCGTCGCTGTGCGGGCGTTGAGAACTTCCGCAGGTGCCAGGAGGCACCGGCAGCCGGGATGCGCGGGCGGCAACGCCTGTCCCGTCGGGAAATGCTTGCCTTTCACCGTCGGTTCGAGGCCGTTGTCGTCACAGTCGGAGCAGCGTCCCTCCTCGAACGGCACCCACCACAGCACCGCGCCCTCCGGCACTGCGTCGTACACGCCTCGCGACCACGCGAACGCGAGCACCTCGGCGAGGGCCGCGTCGAGCGATTGGTTCTTCCACTCGCGATACCGGGCGCCGATGCGCTCGACGAGACCACCGGCGTCGCCGCTCTCGCCCGAATCGATTGCCACCGTGATGCGCTGACGCAGCGGACTGACGAGCACATCGGCCGCCTCGCGCAGCAACCCGTCGTCCGCGTCGCGCCCCTCGGTGCCCGCAGCCTCACCGCCCGCGGCGTAGGCCTCGTCCACTGCCTCCCGCAGGACGCTTCCCCACGACGTGAGCTGCGCCTCGATGTCGGGCAGCACTTGCGCCGCCGTGGGCCGGCCCTTGTGGCGACGCACGGCGTCGAGCAGCGCATTCTGGTCGTCCTGGGCCACCCGCTTCGCCTTCTTGAGCAACGGCCCGAGCAGTGGATCGACAGCTCTGGCGCGCACTTCCCTCCACTCGGAAGCCGTCACGATCCGCTCGCCGTCCGGTGCCTCCTCGTCGAGCCCGGGAGCACGTTCCATCTCGGGCTGCCCATCTGCCGTCTCGGGCTGCGCCGGGACGGCGCCCGCGGGCGCGTCCTGAGTGGAACGCAGGCGGGCAAACAGCGAATCGACGTCGGCGAGCGCGCCGGTCGCGCGGTCGTCGTTCTCCCGGTCGTCGGCCCCGGCGTCAGGGTCGACGGCGTCTGCCGCTGCCTCGTGCGTCTCGATCTCGGCCGGCGCGAACGCATGCATCTCGGTGGGCGCGGCACCGGCTTCGAGCGCGTCGATCTCGGCGGCGACCTCCGCTGCGACATCGAGCGGTTCCGACGCCGTCGTGGAACGTTCGGCGGCGGCACGCGCTTCGACTTCTCCGAGCGCCTCAGTGGCTTCGAGGAACGTGCGC
>DASQHW010000504.1:0-11401 GCA_035631895.1 Acidimicrobiia bacterium
TCGACGAGCCGCTCGGCGCACTCGATCGAGCGTGGCGGGCGCGGCTGATGGAGGAGATCCGCGGGCTGCTCGACCGGGCGGCCCTGCCGGCGATCTACGTGACCCCCGACCACGACGAGGCGTTCACGATCGCGGCTCGCCTCGCCGTGATGCGTGCGGGTCGTGTCGTCCAGCAGGGCACGCCGGCCGAGGTGTGGCGACGACCGGCGGACGCGTGGACCGCACGGTTCTTCGGCTTCGGGCCCGCGACGCCGTGCACGTCGCATGCGGGTGCGCTCGAGACCCCGTGGGGCATCTTGCCCGCGCCCGCAGGCACACCCGAGGGACGTGTCGATCTGGTCTTCCGCCCGGATGCGCTCCGCCTCGACACCGCAGGGCCGGTCGCAGGCACCGTGACGGGCGCGACATTCACCGGCGAGCTCGTGACGCTCACTGTCGAGGCCGCACCGGGCGCGGCGCTCACCGTGCGAGTTCCCCAACGTCACGCTCCGGCGGTCGGCGATCGCGTATGTGTCGCGGTCGACACCGACGGGCTGCTGGTGTACCGGCAAACTGACGGCTAATGGCCCGGAGTCGAGCTGCCGCGAGGCAGGAGATCGAACAAGGCGCGCGTGTGCTCGCCCGGCGCGATCCGGTGATGGCGCGCATGCTGCGCACGCACGGCGTCCCCGATCTCCGGCGCGGCCGGCCCCGGCGCCCCCACTTCGCCGAGCTCGCGCGCATGATCTGCTACCAGCAGCTGGCCGGCCGCGCCGCGGCCGCGATCCACGGCCGTTTCGAAGGTCTGTTCGACGGTCCTCCGACGCCCGAGGCGTTGCTCGCGCTCCCCGTCGAGGACCTGCGCGCGGCCGGGTTGTCGGGCGCAAAGGCGGCGTCGATCCGTGATCTCGCCGAGAAGGTCCAGGCCGGGCTCGTCCAGCTCGACCGGGTCGCGCGCCTCCCGGACGACGAGGTTGTCCGGGAGCTGGTCCTCGTCCGCGGCATCGGCGAATGGACCGCGCACATGTTCTTGATGTTCCAGCTGGGGCGGCTCGATGTGTGGCCGACACTCGATTTCGGGGTACGAGCGGGGTTCGCGCTGTTGTACGGCTTGGAGCAACCCTTGACGTCCCGGGAACTCGTGGTTGAAGGCGAGCGGTATCGCCCCTACCGTTCTCTGGTCGCCTGGTACTGCTGGCGCGCGGCCGACACCGTGACGCCCGAGTGAGGAGATTCAAGTGAGTGGTGGCCCCGCCGATGGGGGCGACGTGAACGGTTCGGGCGACGGCATGCGGGCAGCGGGTTCGGGGGGCGCCATGCGCGCCCGGGCGCGGCAGCGCAATGCCCGAGCCGCCATGGTCTCCGGAGGCCTGGTTGCGTTCGCGTTCGTCTGCCTGGTCCTGGTGGTGACGGGCTTCGCGCGCATCGGCGCGTCCCGGGCGCCCAGGGCCGCCGTTGCGGTGCGCACAACGACCACCGCCAAGGCGACGACGACCACGATGGCGCCGCGCACGACGACCACCACGACGGTGCCGCGCACGACGACCACGACCTCCACGAGCACGACGACAACGAGCACCACGGTGCCGCCGACGACCACGACCATCCGGCGCACCACGACCACGACCGTCGCGCCTGTGCGGGCGAGCGCGACGGTGAGCGACCAGCCGACCTTCTGCACGGTCACGGTGCACCTGAGCACCGGTGCGTCGCAGAGCTACCAGCCCGACCCGGCGTTCGGCAATCCCGGCGACACCTGGGACTTCGTCGCGACGCTGGGCAGGTACCGCGTCAATGTGCACGTCGTCGTCGTGTCGGGGCAGAACGGGAACCAGTGCCAGGCGACGACCTCGCACCTCACCCGCACCCCCGGCTGACACTCCCGCACGCGGTCAGGCGACGGTGCCGGCAGCTTTCAGGGTGGCGACCTCGTCGGTGCCGAACCCCCACTCGACGAGCGCTTCGTCGCTGTGCGCGCCGGGCTTCACCGGCGCACCCTGCACCGCGGACGGTGTCCGCGAGAACCGCGGCGCGGGCGCGGGGTGAGGTGCGCCGTCGACGTCGACGAACGTCTCTCGTTCGGCGTTGTGGGGATGCGCGCGCGCCTCGGACATCGACAGCACCGGCGCGAAGCACACTTCGTGACCGCCGAAGAACGCCACCCATTCGTCGCGGGTCTTCGTGCGGAAGAGCTCGGAGAACCTTCGCTTCAACGCGGGCCAGCGCGTCATGTCCATCTGCGCGGCCGGATCGAGATCGTCGAGCCCGAGCGGCCCGAGGAGCGAGCACAGGTTCGCGTAGAACTTGGGCTCGTACGACGCGATCGACACGAAGCCGCCGTCGGCGGTCTCGTAGACGTTGTAGAAGTGCGCACCACCGTCGAGCAGATTGGTGCCGCGCGGGCCCCAGCCGCCCATCGCGTCGATGCCGAAGAAGATGCTCATCAGCTGCGCGCTGCCGTCGACCATGGCGGCGTCGACGACCTGCCCTTCACCCGATCCGGCCCGTTCGACGAGTGCCGCGAGGATCCCGAGCACGACCAGCGAGCCGCCGCCGCCGAAATCGGCGAGCAGGTTGATCGGTGGGTGCGGCGCGTGCCCCTCGGGACCGAGGTGCCAGAGCACGCCCGCGATCGACAGGTAGTTGATGTCATGGCCGACGTCGTGCGCGAGGGGACCGGTCTGACCCCAGCCCGTCATGCGGGCGTAGATCAGCCGCTCGTTGCGCGCGCGGCACTGCTCGGGCCCGACGCCGAGCCGTTCGGCGACACCGGGGCGGAAGCCCTCGAGCAGCACGTCGGCCCGTTCGCACAGCCGCAGCACGACTCCCGCGCCGTCGGGATGCTTCAGGTCGACGCCGACGCTCTTGCGGCCGCGATCGATCACCGAGTACGGCGCCGCGCTGCCGCCCGCGGCCCTGCGCCCGGTCGCGACGTCGGTGGCGCGGTCGACGCGGAGCACCTCCGCACCCAGGTCGGAGAGCAACATGCCCGCGAACTGCACCGGGCCGATGTTCGGCAGCTCGATCACCTTGATGCCCGCGAGGGGCCCGCGCGTGTTCGCCATCAGTCGGTGAGCTTCAGTACCCGGGCGGCGTTCTCGTAGAGGAACTTCGGCCACACGTGGTCGCGGAACGGTACGTCCGGCAGCTCGGCGAAGATGCGGTCGATGTCGAGGCCCATCGGGTAGTAGCCCGCGTAGATGATCTTGTCGGCACCGCGAGTGTTCGCGAAGTCGACGATGTGCCTGTTGTAGTGCTTGGGCGCGAAAGCCGACGTCGAGTAGTGCAGGTTCGGCCACTTCAGGAGCAGCTTCACCATGAGCTCGGTCCACGGCTCGCCGCCGTGGCGCGTCACGATTCGGAGCTCTGGAAAGAACCAGCACACTTCGTCGAGGAGTCCTGTGTACTGCGGCGCGTAGCGGATGCGCGGCCCGGGCACGCCGGCGTACACGAAGATCGGGATGTCGAGCTCGATGCACTTCGCATAGATCGGGTACATCTTCTTGTCGTTCAGCGGCACCTGGGGAATGAGCCCGGTGCCCCAGCAGTGCGTCGACTTGGCGCCGTGCACGCGCACCGCCTCGTCGAGCTTGCGCACCGCGTCCATGCCCTCGTTCGGGTCGACGTTGCACGACGGCACGAAACGGTCGGGATACCGTTCGAGCGCGCGCTTCGCGTTCCCCTCGATCGGCAGTCCCGTGAGTGCCTTGCGGATGCCGTGTTGGTCCATCTTCTGCACGAGCATCTCGACCGGGTCGTCGACGCGGTCGTAGTGCGGGACGCCCTTGAACATGTACTGGGCGGGGAACTCCCATTCCTGGCTGTCGGCGTCGTGGGTCTGGCGCCGGATGAAGTCGTAGTGCTTCGCCTGTTCCTCACGCGGTGCCGGGAAGCCGATCATCGTGTCGATCACGCCGACCGCCGCTCGCGCCTTTTCGAATGCTTCGGCGCTCATGCTCTGCCGGGCGTCTTCTCGGGCAGCTTGAACACGCGTTGCGCGTTCTCGCGCAGGAACTTCGGCCACACGTGGTCGCGCAACGGCACGTCGGGCAGCTCGCGGAAGATGCGGTCATACGACAGGCCGGCAGGGAAGTAGCCCGACCAGATCACCTTGTCCGCTCCTCGCGTGTTCGCGAAGTCGATGATGTCCTTCGGGTAGTACTTCGGGGCGAAGGCCGTCGTCGAGTAGTAGAGGTTCGGCCACTTCAACAGCAGCTTCGCCGCGAGCGCAGTCCACGGCTCACAGCCGTGGCGCGTCACGAACTTGAGCTCCGGAAAGAACCAGCACACCTCGTCGATCAGCCCGACCTCCTGTGGTGCGTACTGCAGCCGGGGACCGGGGACCCCCGCAGTCGAGCAGAAGGCGACGTCGACCTCGATGCACTTTGCGTAGATCGGATAGAACATCTTGTCGTTGAGCGCGACCTGCGGGTACAGCCCCGACGGGAACGCGCCGACGGCCTTGAGGTCGAACTCGTCTGCATAGCGGTCGATCTTGCGCACCGCGTCCATGCCGTCGTTCGGATCGATGCCGATGCTCGCGAAGAAGTGATCGGGGAGGTCGCGTACCGCGCGGCGGCCCACCTCGTCCTCGACGCCCACGATCGCCTGCGTGATGCCGTGCCGCTGGTGCTCGAGGAACAGCATCTCGACGGGGTCGCCCATGTTCTCGGCATCCCACTTCGGCACGTTCTTGAACATGTAACCCGCCGGGAATTCGAGATCGCCTTCCTTGGTCGCCGCGTCGTGCGATCCCTTCCGGATGAACTCGTAGAACTCGAACATGTCCTCGCGCGACTTCGGGAACCCGACGGCCGTGTCGACGACACCCCCGGCGAGCGCGTCCTGATAGTTGCTCACCGGAGGTTGAAGACGCGCAATGCGTTCTCGCGGAGGAACTTCGGCCAGACGTGGTCGCGGAAGGGGACGTCCGGCATCTCCTTGAAGATCCGGTCGAGCGACAATCCCATCGGGTAGTACCCGGCGTACATGACCTTGTCGGCACCGCGCGTGTTCGCGAAGTCGATGATCGCCTTCGGATAGTAGCGGGGCGCGAACGCGGACGTGGAGTAGTAGAGGTTCGGCCACTTCAGCAACAGCTTCGCCGCGAGATCGGCCCACGGCTCGCAGCCGTGCCGCGTCACGAACTTGAGCTCGGGGAAGTACCAGCAGACCTCGTCGATCAGGCCGACGTACTGGGGTGCGAACGGTACTCGTGGCCCCGGCACACCCGCGCACACGCAGATCGGGATGTCGAGCTCCACGCATTTGGCGTACAGCGGATAGAACTTCGCGTCGTTGATCGGCACCTGCGGGTGCAGGCCGGCGGGGAACGCCGTTGCGGCCTTCACGCCCAACTCCTCGACGGCCCGCTGGAGGTCGCGCACCGCGTCCATGCCGCGGTTGGGGTCGACCTCGTAGCTCCCGAAGAACCGATCGGGGTACGTGCGCACGGCGCGCAACGAATCGGCACTCCGCTCGTCGTGGAACGACACACCGAGCATGCCGCGCTCGATGCCGAACCGATCCATCTGCTCGAGCAGGAAGGCAACGGTGTCCTCGCCCGGTACGGGGTGCGGCACGTCCTTGAACATGTACTGCGCGGGGAACTCGAAGTCTTCGAGCGATTCGCGGTCGCGGAGGTTGGCCCGCAGGAACTGGTACGTGCGCTTCGCGTCGGGAAAGGGCGGGGCGATCATCAGGTCGATCACCCCGATGTCGCTCGGCATCGGCATTGGTCGGCGTCTTCTCCTGTGGTTGTCCCCGCGGAGCCGTCGAGCGAACGTAGCCGCGCCGTCCCGAATGGGTCAGATCCGCCCGCTGCGGTCCGGTATTGACTGCCGTTATGCCGGATTTTTCGCACGCCCCGTGCATCGGACGGGCGCGCGGCGTTGATTTGTGCTGCGATAGTTGCGGCATCGAGTGCGGGGCTCGTCGATCAACGGTGGAGTGCAACGGAGCGCAGTCGGGGCACGAGACCTCCCGTTGCGGTCCCGTCATTCGCGAGGTTCCTGTGAACTTGAAGACCGCGGCACGCCGGCTCGGCGTGCACTATCAGACCGCATACCGGTGGGTGCGCAGCGGACAGCTCGTGGCGGTGAAGGTCGGTGCGGGATACGAGATCAGTGACGCGGCGCTCGACCGCTTCGAGGCGCAACGTGTCGCCCTCGAGCGATTACCAGAGCCGGCGGCAGGCGCGGCCTGCGCACACTCCGCGCCCGGATCACGCGAGCACGCGTTCGAGGTCCTCGACCGGATGGTCGACGCGGTCACGGTGAACGCGCGCCCGATCATCGAACGCGCCGCGCGCTTTGCCGCCGGCGTCCTGGGTGACGCGGTGATCGTGGCACTCCGCGACGGTGACGGCGAGCTCGCCGTCGCGCACGTTGCGCACCATGATCCGCTGTCGGAAGTCGCGCTCGCGGCCGTCGCCTACGAAGTACCGTTCGCTCTCGAGATCGCGCGTCTCGCCGTGCGCACCGCCTCGCCGGTCTTCGTCCCGCAGGTGCCGCAGCGCGACGTTCGCCGCAGCCTGCATCCCGAGCTCCACGAGTTCCTGCTCCGCGGCGGCTGTTACAGCCTCATCACCGTGCCGATCGGCACCGACGAGCGCATCGACGGCGCGTTGATCGTCGTTCGCGACGGGCCCGGGCGGCCGTACGCGCGCGAGGACGTCGCGTTCGTCTCGGCGCTCGGCGCGCGCATCTCGGTCGGGAAGGCGCGGGCGGCTCGCTCGAGCACGGCAAAGGACGCGCGACGACGCCTGGTCGACGCGATCGAGATGTTCCTGTCGGAGTACGAGCACATGAGCACGGTGTGCGGTCCGGCGCTCGACGAGCTCCTCGAGTCGGTCGCGGCCGAAGATCCGGAGTGCCGTGCTGCGGTGCTCGACCTCGAGCTCCGGCACCTTTGTTGCAGCAAGGCGTACGCGGCGCAGCTCGGTCACGATCGAACGCGTGTGGTCGGCGCCGGCCTGGAAACGCTGGTCGCGGACGTGGCGAACGTGCGCGCCGGCTTCGGCGAGGTGCTCGTCGGCGAGCTCGACTTCCGCACCGTCGACATCCGGCCGGTCGCCTCGGCGTCGCCCACGACGCTGCATGCCGCGATGATCCGCGGCGCGGACGCGACGCCGTGGTGCATCGTGGTGGTCGCGACGCCGGTCTCGCAGCTCCCCGCCGCCGTGGTTCCCGGCGAGTCGCCTGCGGCGCACGTTCCGGCCGCCACAGCCACTGCATAGGCGCTCGCCCCTTCGATAGGTTCCGGAGCGTGCCGGACGCGCCCGACTGGGGATACGCACGCGAGCTCGCATCCGTTCGCGGTGACGTGGCCATCGCAGGTATCGGCGAGACCGCGTACACGAAGGCGTCGGGTCGCACCGCCCGGGAGATCGGTGCCGAGGCCGCGGAGCGGGCGATCGCGGACGCGGGCCTCGAACCCGCGGACATCGACGGCCTCACATGGTCGCGTGCGATGGGCGAGTTCGACGCTGCCGCCTTCCACGAGCATTTCGGCACGTCACACGAGCTGTGGACGTCCGAATGGGGCGGTGGCATGGCGTGGGCCGCGACCGCGCCCTACCTCGCGGCGGAAGCCATCGCGCAAGGCAAGGCGCACCACGTGCTGAACGTCTTCTCGGTGGCGTGGGCCACCCAGCGCGGGTCGATGACGGGTGGCCCGGGCGAGGTACACGCCACGCAGTCCAGCAAGCAGAACCTCGAAGTGCCGTTCGGCTGGTTTCCGCAGCCGGTGTACTTCGCGACGATCATGCGCCGGCACATGATCGAGTTCGGCACGACGGCCGAGCAGTTCGGCGCCATCGCGGTCGCGTGCCGTCGGCACGCGAACCTCAATCCCGACGCTGTGATGCACGGACGCCCGATGTCGATGGACGACTACCTCGCGGCGCCGTACCTCGCGGAGCCGCTCCGGCTGTTCGATTCGTGCCTGATCTCCGACGGCGGCGCCGCGTACGTCACGACGAGCGTCGAACGGGCGCGCGACTTGAAGCAGCCGCCCGCGGTCGTGCTCGGTGTCGGCGAGGGCTACTCCGCCGCCGGGACTCACTGGGCTCAGCAAGGCGCGTTCACGAGCACGCCGCAGGTCTTCTCCGCGCCCGGCGCATTCTCGATGGCGGGAATCGGCCCCGCGGACGTCGACGTGCTCACCGTGTACGACCCGTTCACCGTGGTCAGCTTGATGCAGATCGAGGACATGGGGTTCTGCGCGAAGGGTGACGCCGGTGCGTTCGTCGAGGGAAGCGCATTGTTCCACGACGGCGGCACGCTGCCGTTCAACACACACGGCGGGCTGCTGTCGCACGCCTATGTGCTCGGGATCGCGCACGTCGTCGAATGCGTGAAGCAGCTACGCGGCGTCGCGCCCGCGCAGGTGCCGGCTTGCGAGGTCGCCGTCTACGGGGGCTACACGGGTCACATGGCGAGCACGCTCGTGCTGGCGAAGGACGCGTAGAAGTGGCGATCAAGCGCGCCGACTTCCCGTTGCCCGACCTCGGAGATCCACTCACGGCGCCGTTCTTCGCGGCCGCGGCCGCAGGTGAGCTGCGCATCCCGCGGTGCGAGGGATGCGGCGCGTACGTGTGGTACCCGCAGGAGCAGTGTCCGTCCGACGGCGGCTCGCTGACATGGACGCAGGTGTCGGGCCGCGGCACGTTGTTCTCGTGGGCCGTTGTCCGACGCGCATTCCTTCCCGCGTTCGAGGACAAGGTGCCGTTCGTGACCGCGCTCGTCGCGCTCGACGAGGATCCCGCCGTGCGGATCGCAACGTACATCGTCGACGCCGACCCGGGCACCCTTGTCGCGGACGCGCCGGTCGAGGTTGATTTCCGTGAGCTGTCGTTCTCGACCGTGCCCGACGCGTCGGTCGTCGTCCCGATGTTCCGGATGGTGCGATGATCTACGACGGGTTGCGCGTCGTCGATTGCACCTCCGGCATCGCGGGTGCGTACTGCGCCAAGCTGCTCACCGATCTCGGCGCCGACGTCGTGCACGGCACGCCGATCGGTGATGATCCGTTGTTCGTCTACCTCCGGACATCGCAGCGACACGCGGCCGACCCCGCGCCATGGCTCGAAACCGCCGACATCGTCGTCGTCGGCGAACCGGGCACGGCGCCGGTGGGCAGCAGCCCCCTGGTCACGATCTCGATCACACCGCTCGGTCACGGCGGCCCGGACGACGGCGTCGAGCTCACCGAAGAGGTCCTGCAAGCGCGGAGCGGCAGCCTCGCCGCACACGGGCACATGCACATGCCGCCGCTCACGGTCGGCGGACGACTGGCCGAATACATCGTCGGGGCATTCGGCGCGCTCGGCGGGCTGACCGCGTGGGCGCGCGCGTCGCGCAGCGGCGTGCCCGAGATGGTCGACGCGTCGATGCTCGAAGCGATGCAGATGACGTACGTCACGTACCCCACGTTGTTCGCGCGCTTCCCCGGCGGACGCGAGCACGCGTTCCGCTGGGTGACGATCCCCGGCAACGAGCCGACGGGCGACGGTCGCTACGCCGGCATCACGACGGTCACGAGGCAGCAATGGCAGGCGCTCGCGCGCCTCATCGGTCGGCCGGAGATGGCGGAGGACGAGCAGCTGGGCACGATGCTCGGACGCTTCATGCGCGCCGGCGAGGTGAACGGCGCACTCCACGCGTGGACCACCACCCACACCGCCGACGAAGTCGTCGCCGCATGCGTCGACGCGCGCGTCCCCGCGACGATCGTCGGCAACGGTGCCGAGCTCCCGCGCTTCGACCACCTGGAGGTACGAAAGGTGTTCGTCGCGCAGCCCGGTGAGCGCTGGATCCGCCCTCGCGCGCCGTTCCGCTTCCATGCGGTGCCCGATCGGGAGCTGCGCCCGCCCGGTGATGCGAGCGGCGCGTGGCCGGCCGCGCCGGCACGCACGCCGGTGGACGACGCGCCGGGGGAGCGGCCGCTGGAAGGCGTCAAGGTGCTCGACTTCACCGCGTTCTGGGCAGGGCCGTTCGCGACCGCGTGGCTGCGTGCGATGGGCGCGGACGTCATCAAGGTCGAGGCGGTGCAGCGTCCCGACGGCATTCGGTTCAGCGCGGCGGTGCGGCCGCAGGAGCATCCCGAGTTCTACGAGCTCTCGCCGCTGTTCCATGCGACGAACCTCGGGAAGCGGGGGATCACCCTGGATCTCGGGCAGCCCGAAGGGCTCGCGATCGCCAAGAGGCTCGTCGAGCGCTGCGACGTGATCGCCGAGAACTTCACCCCGCAGGTGATGGACCGGTTCGGGCTCGACTGGGAGGCCGTGCACGCGATCAATCCACGCGCCGTCTATCTCCGCATGCCGGCCTTCGGCCTGTCGGGCCCGTGGCGCGAGCGCGGCGGCTTCGCGCAGACGATGGAGCAGCTCACCGGCATGGCGTTCGTGACCGGTTACGAAGGCGGCCCGCCGATCATCCCGGGCGGTCCCGTCGACCCGATGGTCGGCGCGCACGCGGCGCTCGCGGTCGTGGCGGCGCTCGAACACCGCGCGAGCACGGGCGTGGGGCAGCTCGTCGAGGTGCCGCTGGTGGAGGTCGCCACCGCGGTGACCGCGGACCAGGTCATCCGCTACGCGATCGACGGCACGCTGCTCGGCCGGCGCGGGGAGCGAGGGGTGTACGCGTGTGCCGGCGACGAGGAGTGGGTCGCGGTCGACCGCGCCCGTGATCCCATGTCCGAAGATGAGCGCGCGGCATGGTGCGCGACGCGTTCGCCGGTGGACGCGGCGGAGCAGGCTCGTGCGCAGGGCGTCCCGGCAGCGGCGATGGTGCCCGGCTACGCGACCCTCGACGACCCGCAGCTGCGTGCGCGCGGTTTCTTCGAGCCGATCACGCACCCGCTCGCCGGTACGCACGACTTCCCGACCTGGCCGGTCCGGATGTCAGCCGGCCCACGACGATTCTGGTGCGGACCGGCGCCGACACTCGGCCAGCACACGTCCGAGGTGTTGCAGGGTGAGCTCGGTCTCGACGACGACGAGATCGCGCGCCTCGTTGCCTCACACGTCACGGGCACGACGCCCATCGTCTCGTGAGACGGCCGACGTGAGGATGCTCGCTTGACGCTGCGCCGGGACTCAGCCGAGCTGGAAGAGGTCGAGGACGCGCTCGTCGACGGCGACGTCCCGTACCGGCGCGGCACCGCGCAGGCCGCACTCCGCCACCGCGATTTCCGGATCGTGTACGTGGGCACGTTCGCGTCGAACGTCGGCACCTGGATGCAGAACGTGATCCTCGGCGCGTTCATGCTCGACCTCACCGGCAAGGGCAGCTGGGTCAGCTTGGTGTTCTTCGCACAGCTCGGGCCGCTCCTGTTCCTGTCGCTCACCGGTGGCGCGCTCGCCGACACCGTCGACCGTCGCCGGTTGCTCGTCAGCCTCCAGCTCGTCCAGGGTGTCCTC
>DASQHW010000505.1:0-3997 GCA_035631895.1 Acidimicrobiia bacterium
TGACCGCGTCGTTCGGGTCGTCGGGAATGACGACATCGGCCAGGATGAACCGTCCGCCGACTCTCAGCCGCGCCGCGACTCGGCGAAACAGATCCGCTTTCTCGGCCCCGTCGAGATGATGTACCGCAAGCGCGGAGACCACAAGATCGAAGGGACCGTCGGGCAGGTCGTCCTGGAGCCGGGCGACGCGCAGCTCAGCGGCCGGGAGCACACGCCGAGCGACCGTCAACATGGCGGCACTCTCGTCGATGCCCACCAGCCGCGCGTGCGGGTGACGCACTCCAACCCGACGCAACGTCTCACCGGTCCCCGTGCCCAGATCGAGAATCGCCTCCGCGGCGACGACCGCGTCAGCGGCCTGCGCGACGATCTCCTGCACGGTGTCGTAGTCCGGAACCTCGGCCCGCACCATCGGAAGATACGTGCCGGGATCGAAGTGAAACTGCCCAGCCATCAGCACCGTCCACACCATCTCCGCCGGACACGACGACCGTAATCCATCGACCTCCGACGCGGTTCCCGGCAAGCAGGCCAGCGCGCGGTGACTTGCTCGCGCGAAATTGGTTACCGGTCCGTATAGACCTCGGCCACGCCCCAGTTCCGCTCAGCGGCGAGACGGCGGCACAGTTCCTCCTGACGCTCGATCCCGAGCGACTCGCCTTAGCGGTCTTGCGACAAACGGCAGTAGATCGCGGCGGCGACCGGAGCCTGTCTAGAAAAGGGAAGGGCCACGAGGGCGAGCATCGCCTATATCGCTAGATGGTGAACGCCATGTGGTCGACGATACGGTCGCCGAGCTCCTGATCGCCGTCGACCCGCACTGCGCCGTGCACACGGGCGTACGCACCGCTCCAACGGCCACCTGCAAGTCGCGCGAAGGTCCGGCGGTCGAGCACGAGCGACGTCGTCGGCGTCTCCCGGGGATCAGCGGGCGCGAGGGCGGCACGGCCGTCGACCACCACGTCCGATGCCAGCCCCGGTCCGGGAACCTCCAGGCGAACACGTGCGCCCTGGGGGGCCGCGGCTTTCTTCCCGATGACGTAGGGCATGCCCCGCTCGACGATGCGCCGAAGCGAGAGGTCCGCAACCGGACCTTCCATGAGCCCGGGCTTTCCGAGTGCCTCACGGATGTCCTGATCGTGATACCAGCAGTCGAACACGCGAATCGCCATGAATTGGCGGTACGGGCCGGGTCCTTCAGGGGTGAAGCCTTCCCGTTCCCAATCCTCGGCGGAGAGGGCGCGCAGCTGGTCGAGGCGACGCGCGGTCACCGCACGGAACTCGTCGAGCAGTGCCGCCCCGCTCCACCCGCGGTACGCCTCGATCCACGCCTCGTTCGCCCTGCCGATGTCGTTGCGCACGTGGGCCGGGACGGGGGGGTCGTCTGTGACGGGCCGCGCGCCGGGCTGTTCGCCCATCAGCATGCGCTCGGTCCCGATCATGTGTGCGACGTTGTCTCGCACGGTCCAGCCGGGGCATTCGGTTGGTGTGTCCCACTGCGCGCTCGTGAGGCCGTCGCACACGTCGGCGATGTCGGTCCACACCTCGCGAAGCCGGTCGATGAGGGGCTCGGTCATGCCCGGACCGTACCGGGCGGCGCGGGGTGCGGCCAGAGGCGCCCGGTCGACCGAAGATGCGAAACTCCGAGCATGCCCCAGCCGAACGCGGAACCAATCGTCTTCTACTTCGATCCGATGTGCCCGTACGCCTATCAGACGTCGGTGTGGATCCGCGACGTTCGCACACGCGTTCCCCTCGACATCGAATGGAAGTTCTTCTCCCTGGAAGAGGTGAACCTCGTCGCCGGCAAACGCCACCCGTGGGAGCGCCCCTGGTCATACGGCTTCGGGCAGATGCGCGTCGGTGTGTTGATCCGCCGGGAGCTCGGCAACGACGGCGTCGACCGGTGGTACGAGACCATCGGTCGCGCGTTCTTCTACGACGGCACGAAGACCCACGTGCCGGAAACACACGCACGAGTGATCGAGGCGGCCGGCTTCGACCCGTCGCTCGTGGAACGCGCGATCGCCGACGACACCACGCTCGACGAAGCGCGCTCGGAGCACGAGGACGCGGTCACCCGTTACGGCGCCCACGGTGTGCCGACGATCGTGTTCGAGAGCGGGTACGCGGTGTACGGCCCCGTCGTCGTGCCCGCACCACAGGGCGAGGATGCAGACGCGCTCTGGGAGCTGACGCGCGCCATGCAACGCTTCCCGAACCTCTACGAGCTGCGCCATCCGAAGACGGTGGACGACCTGCTGCACGTCGGCGACCAGTTCCGCACATATCTGACCACGCGCGACTGGCAGACGGTCGAGAACCCCGCTCCTTAACCGTCGTCGCTGCGCGATGCCAGGGCGACGACGCGCTGCAAGCCGGCAGGCGACGTCTTCGACCCCCCGCCCTCCCTGCCTGCGGCGCGTACGCCGTGTGCGGGCATGACGAGACACCCGTCCGCGGTGAGGAACGCGACCTCTTCGGCCGCGGTCGCAACCCCGACAAGCGGGCCGCGCGCCCTGTCGATCTTCGCGGCCTTCAATCCCGCGCCACCGCGCGCCTGGACCGGGAACTCGTCGACCTCTGTGCGCTTGGCGTAACCCTCCGCGCTCGCGAGCACGACGATCTCCTCGTGCGCGACCGCACACGCGCCGACGACGCGGTCGTCGCCCTTCAACCGGATGCCACGAATCCCCCCCGCACTGCGGCCGACGGGCCGGACGTCGGCCTCGACGAAGCGGATGCCCTGCCCGTTCGCGGTGATCAGCAGAAGCTCGTAGTCGTCCCATCCCGGAAAGACCGCCACCACCGTGTCGCCGGCTGCAAGCTTCATCGCGACGATGCCGTTCTGGCGCCCGGATGCTTCGGCGAACTCCGACAGGCTCGTGCGCTTCACCGCGCCGCTCGCGGTCACGAAGACGAGGTTGGGGTGCTCTTCGTGCAGCCGAGCGTCCAGGACGGCAACGACCTTCTCGCCGTCGCCGAACTGGAAGAGATTCTGCGCCGCGGTGAGGCGCTCCTTCGGAAGCTCGTGCACGGCGGCGCGATATGCGCGCCCGCGGTCGGAGAAGAACAACACACCTGCGAGAGCGGTCGTCTCGATGACCTGCGCGACCGCGTCACGCTCCCCCGGGTTCGCGACCTTCGCAGCGCGCGCGCGTTCGGGCACGGCCTTCACGTAGCCGCGGGCCGTGATCGTGACGACATACGGCTCGTCTTCCACGAGCTCGACGGTGTCGATCGCGCCCGTGTCGTCGCTGACGATCCGGGAGCGCCGTGGCGCCTTGTGCGCGTCACGTATCGCCGTCAACTCCTCGCGGATCACGTCCATCAGCACATCGCGCTTGGCGAGGATACGGCGGAGCTCCTTGATCGCCGCGCGAAGATCCTTCGCCTCTTGCGCGAGCTCCTCACGGCCGAGCTGGGTGAGCCGTCCGAGCGCCATGTCGAGGATGTGGTTCGCCTGGATCTCGGAGAACCCGAACTGCTTGCTCATGAGCGCGGCCCGTGCGGCGGCGCGGTCCTTGGACGCGCGGATCGCCTTGACCACGGCATCGATCATCTCGACGGCCTTCACGAGACCGTCGACGATGTGCAGCCGTGCCTCTGCTTTCTCCAACCGGAACTGCGTCCGCCGTGTGACGACGACGATCTGGTGGTCGAGCCAGCCCCGCAGCGCATCGACGAGCGTGATCGTGTGCGGCACTCCGTCGACGAGTGCCACCATGTTCACCGGGAACGTCGACTGCGCCGTGGTGTGCTTGAACAGGTTGTTGAGCACGATCTGCGGGTTGGTGTCGGGACGGAGCTCGATGACCAGACGCGTCCTGCCCTGCCCCGACTCGTTGCGGATGTCCCTCACGCCGTCGATCTTGCCGGACTCCACGAGGTCTGCGAGCTTGCCGGCGATCGCGTCGACGCTCGTCTGGAACGGGATCTCGGTGAGCACGATCGCCTGGCCGCCGCGCTTCAGCGACTCGATCTCGTGGACGGCGCG
>DASQHW010000506.1:0-5768 GCA_035631895.1 Acidimicrobiia bacterium
CGGCACGGACGTGTTCGCCGTCGGCGATGCGATGTGCAGGCGCGGTTGGTACCTCGACCGCCAGGGGCCACCCGACTCGCTCCACCTGACCGTGAGTGCAGGGAACGCGCCGGTCGTCGAGGAGTTCCTTCGCGACCTGCAGGCGAGCGTCGCGGAGGTCGGTGTGCTGGAGGCCGGTGACCGCACCACCAACTACGCCACGCTGGAGTGACGCTACGCGTTGACGTGCTGCAGCCGGTCGGCGGCCTCGATGTACTCCTCCACCAGCTGCTGCATGACGCTGCGCACCGGTCGCACGTTCTGCATCATCCCGACCACCTGGCCGACGGGGAAGCCGGTGAGCTCGCGGTTCTGCGAGCGGTAGATGCGCGCGAACGCATCCGCCACCAGCATGAACTGCAACGGCATCGGGAGGTAGCCGGGCGAATCGGGGCCTTCCCACGCGTCCGTCCACGCGGTGCGCAGCTGGCGCGCCGGCTTGCCGGTGAGCACCCGCGAGCGCACGGTCTGGGTCGAGTCCGCACCGAGCAGCTTCTCCAGGATGAGCGGCGTCGCATCGCTCTCGGCCACCGTCAACCAGATCGAGCCCGTCCACACGCCTTCGGCACCCATCGCGATCGCAGCGGCGATCTGGGAACCGTGCGCGATGCCGCCCGCCGCGAGCACGGGTGCGGGCTTCACCGTCTCGATCACCTGCGGCCACAACACCATCGAGCTGATCTCGCCGGTGTGGCCGCCGGCCTCGGTCCCTTGTGCGACCACGATGTCGACACCGATGTCGCGGTGCTTCTGCGCATGGCGCGGGCTGCTGGCGAGGGCGGCCACCAATATCCCGTGTTCGTGCGCGGTGTCGACGACGTCCTTCGGCGGCGGGCCGAGCGCATTGACCAGCAACGAGGGTGAATGCTGCAACGCGATCTCGATCTGCGGGCGCGCCGTCGCGTCGGTCCATCCGAGCAGATGGTGGCCGCGCTCGACGTCGTCGGGGAGCGGCGGGATGCCGTGGTCGGCGAGCACCTTCTCGACGAACTCGCGGTGCTCGGGCGTGATCATCTGCTCGAGCTGCGCCTCGAGGTCCTCGGGATCCACACCTTCGGGCAGCTCGATCTTGGCCGGCATCACGAGGTCGACGCCGTACGGCTTGCCGTCAACGTGCTCTTCGATCCATTTCAACTCGATCTCGAGCTCGTCAGGTGTGAAGTACAGCGCGCCCAGCACGCCCATGCCCCCGGCCCTGGTCACTGCGGCGACGACATCGCGGCAATGGCTGAAGGCGAAGATGGGGACGTCGAGGCCGAGGTCGCGGGCGAGTTGCGTGCGCATGACGCTCGATCGTACGGACGGGCCGCCCGCACCTGCAACACGTTCTAGGTTCGCGCTATCTTCCCGCGGTGCCGACGACCGGGACTCGCGCGATCGAGACGGCGGAGCGGAAGAAGCGCTGCATCGACGCGGCCGTCACCCTCGCGGCCGAAGGCGGCTACGACGCGGTGCAGATGCGCGACGTCGCGGCGCGTGCGGCGGTTGCACTCGGCACCCTGTACCGGCACTACAGCTCGAAGGACCAGCTCCTGCTCGAGGCGATGGCCCGACAGGCCGCGACGCTGCGCGAACGACTGGTGCAGCGGCCACCACGCGGCGACACACCCGCGGCCAGGCTCTCCGATGTGCTGGAGCGAGCGTCGCGCGCGCTCGAGCGCCAACCGCAGGTGACACGCGCGATGCTCACCGCGATGTCGTCGGTCGGCGCGGACACGGTGCCCGTCAAGCACGAGATCGACGGCACGTTGCGGGCGATCATCAGTGACGCGATGGACGGCACGACCATCCACCACCTCGACGACATCACCCGGGTGCTCGGCTCGGTCTGGTTCGCCGAGCTGACCTATTGGTGTGCCGGCCTTTCCGACGCGTCGCCGATGGGCCAGAACCTTGCCCGCGCGGCATCACTGCTGCTGCCGTAGACGCGCGCGCACTTCGGCGAGCACCGGAACGTTCTCCGGATTGCGCGAGTCGACCGGTCCCACGATCAGCCATTCGGTGCCGCAGGCCAGGTATGCCCTCAGACGCGTGGACAGGCCCGCCACACCTTCCTCGAGGGGTCGGGCGAGGCCGCCCCAGGTGATCGTGGCTCGGGGTGCCACGTCGCGCACGAGCGCCGCATGCCTCGCGAACGACTCGGGATCGGCGCCCCATTCGTTCCAGCCGTCGGCGATCGCGACAGCCTCGCGCACCTGCGCGGCCCGGCCACCGACCCACACGGGAAAGCCGTTGTCCCGCGTCGCCCACACCGCCTCGTGCAACGCGTTGACGCGGTCCACCATCGTGCCGAACGGGAGGCCGAACGCCTCGTTCTCCACGCGGCTCTGCGAGTCACCCGCCCCGATGCCGGCGATCAGGCGCCCGCCGCTGATGCGATCGGCGGTGGTGAAGGCGTGGGCGAGTGCGGGGGCCGGGCGCAACGTCGCGCGCGCCACGAGTGTGCCGACCTTCACGTGGGCGGTCTCGGCGGCGACCGCACCAAGGAGCGTGAAGCACTCCATCGCGGGACGCCGGCTCGGCGCGTCACCGCGCCACAAGTGGTCGAAGACGAACACGCCGTCGAGCTGTGCATCCTCCGCGGCGCGCGCGACGGTGATCGCCGGCTCGGGATCCTCGACGAATGACGGAAGGGTGAGCCCGATGCTGATCACGAGAGGAGATCGCGCGCGAGCACGGCGGCACCGACGCCTCCTGCGCGCTCGCCGAGCTCGGCGGGCACGATCGCGACCGGCGGCCGGTACTGCGAGCCTTCGATGTGTCGCCGGAACGCGTCGTGCAGCGGCCCGAACAGCAGGGTGCCGAGCTCCACGAGACCGCCGGCGATCACGATGCGCTCCGGGTCGAGGATGTTCGCGAGCGCGGCCAGACCGAGAGCGACGTTGTCCGCATACTGAGCGAGCAGCAGCAGCGCGTCGCCGTCGCCGTTCGCGGCGGCCGTGCCGACCGCGATGCCCGTGACCGCGTTGCGGTCGCCGCCCGCCGCGGCGACGATGCCCGCTCCCCCTCCGTGCGAGACGAGATCACGCGCCATCCGGCCGAGTGCCGTGCCGGACGCAATGGCTTCCCAGTGACCGCGTTCGCCGCAGGCACACATCGGGCCGTCGACGTCGACGGTGAAATGCCCGAACTCGGCGCCGAAATTGTGGGCACCGCGGTACATCCGGCCGTCCAGCAGCATGCCGCCGCCGATGCCGGTGCCCAGCGTGACGAGCAGGGCGTGCCGCACGCCGCGTGCCGCGCCGTAGGTCGCCTCGCCGAGCGTCGCGACGTTTGCGTCGTTGTCGACGACGACACGGTGCCGCGTCGCGTCCGCGAGCAAGTCCCGCAACGGCGCCTGGCGTACGTGGGGCAGGTTCGGCGAATACACGACGTGGCCACCGGTGTCGACCAGACCCGCGACACCGACACCCACCGGCTCTTCCCCTTCGGAGAGCTGCTCGACGATCGCGGTGCTCGTCGCAACCAGCGCGTCGACTCCCGCGTGCGGAGACGCCTGGCGCAGGTCTCGTACGACGGCGCCATCGGCATCGAGGACGACGCCGAGCACCTTCGTGCCACCGATGTCGAGGCCGATCGTCGGCGGAGGCATGTCGGGCTATCCGGCGTCGGGATCGATGTCGATGTGGTGCAGTCGAGACTCGTGCTCGGTGTCGCGTGGGTGCTGCTGCTGCTGGTCGACGAACTCCTCGGCCGCATCCACCACCTTGCGGATTGCCCGCAGGAGCTCGTGCGCCGCGTTCCACAGATGCTCGACGACGTCGTCGTCCGGGGGCACGTACTCGTCGTTCACCACGTGGCTCCCTTGCTCCCGTGCGTCGCCACTACAGGAATTCGATCACGAGGCGGTCGCCGGCGAAACGCGCGCTGCCGACGTTGCGGCGCGCGAGGCTGTCCGGAAGGAGCAGGGCGCGTCGATACGGGCCGACGGTGACGACGAGCTCGTCGTCGTTGCGGCTCAGCTCGACCTCTGCACGCGACACGAACGGCAGGTGCATCGAGAGCAACAGGTGCTCGCCGTGCGCGTCGACGCGGAAGGGCGAGTCGCTCGACAGCCGGTCGGCGACATCGAGGTCGTCGTAGCAGCGCTTCGCGAACATCGACAGCTGTGAGCATCCGATGATCTCTTCGTTGGCGAGCTCCGCCGTGAGCAACGGGAGTGGCGCGAACGCTTCCGCGATTGCGTCGAGATGTGCCGCCTGCGTCGCCTTCCACTGCGCGAGCCACGGGTGCTCCACGCCTGCCGGCAGGAGACGGTTCACGATCACTGCGTCGACGTGGTAGCCGAAGAGCGAGAGATACGTGTACGTGCGGCGGGCCTCGGCAACAACGAGGCGCTCCGGGTTGACGACGAGGCGGGCGCTCGTGATGTCGCCGTCGGTGAGCAGCTCCCGCACCCCGTCGAGGCGGTCGTAGAAACGGTGGATCGCGGCGAACACGTTCTCGCCGGCGATCGGCAGGTTCGTGACGCGTTGCACGATGGGACGCGCGAGCCGGGTCAGCCGGCGCTGCGTCTCGAAGACGCGTTCCATGTACCAGCCGAGCACGTCCGGCAACGAGAGCAGGCGGATCGTCTCGGCCGTCGGCGCACAATCGACCACCACGAGGTCGTACGCCTCACTCGTGGCGAACTGCTTGATGTCCGCCAGCGCGAACACCTCGTCGAGGCCGGGAACGACCGCGAGCTCCTCGGCTTCCACGCTGTCGGCGCCCGCCCAGTCGAGCACGTCGACGAGATAGCGGCGCACGTCGTTCCATGCTTCTTCGAACCGGACCCGCGCGTTGAGCTGCTGTCCCCACAGGTGTTCCGCGACGGGCGTCGGGCGGTCACCGAGCGGCACGTCGAACGCGTCGGCGAGCGAGTGTGCCGGGTCGGTCGAGCACACGACGGTGCGCAACCCCGCCTCGGCCGCACGTACGGCGGTCGCGGCGGCGACGGTGGTCTTGCCCACACCGCCCTTGCCGGTGAACAGCAGAATTCGCATGAGACGAGGACGCTACTGCCGCGCCGTCGCTTCCGTGCCGGCCCGCTTGATACGCCGCAGCGGCGGCACGGTCTTCGGCGGCTGCTTTCTCGGAGGAAGCTCGGCGATGAGGTCGGTCGTCGCAGCGGTGACGCGCCGGACGGCCCGTTCGAACGCGTCGTTCGTCCGGTCCGACGGGACGGTGACCCCGCTGATCTTGCGCACGTACTGGCGCGCGGCCGCTTCGATCTCTTCGGGTGTGGCGTCGGGCTCGAGCCCGCGCAGCGTTGTGATGTTTCGACACATGGCGACCACGCTACCGGTGGTGGTCGCACGGTCCGTCAGGCGACGGCTTCGACCTGCTTCTTCAGCTCTTTGAGGGCACTGCCCATGATCATGCCGGCCGCCCGTCGCTTCACGAGCCCGGGCAACGGGACCGCGAGATCGACGGCGAGGTCGTAGTGCACGCGCGTCGACGACGCGCCCTCGGGCTCGAACCGGTATGTGCCGTCGAGGCGACGCACGAGTTCACCCTCGACGAGCTTCCACGAGAAGGCCGTGCGCGCCTCCGCGTAGTCGTACTCGAGCACGTAGCGGACGCTCTTGCCGAGCGCGGCGACCCGGTACTCGACACGTTTGCCACGACCTTCCGGGTCGTGCTCCAGGATCCTGGCTTCTTTCACGTCCGCCCACTCGGGATAGGACTCGAAGTCGACGGCCACGTCCCAACACCGGTCCGCCGGGGCGTCGACGCGGATGCGTTCG
>DASQHW010000507.1:0-4377 GCA_035631895.1 Acidimicrobiia bacterium
CTCCCCGGGTAGAGCTGTTCGTAGCGGTTGAGCAGGTCGATGCTGAACAGGTCGTCGACGCCCCGGTAGTAGTCGAGGCAGCCGTAGAGCCCTTCGACGTGCTCGGCTGGGACAAGGTTCAGGAAGTTCTCGTCGAAGTAGGTGCAGACGATGATCCCACCGCGACGGGTGAAGCCGGCGCCGTGCAGCTGCTCGAGGAAGGGCGTGAGCCCGGGCGGGACGATCGTGTTGAACACGACGTCAGCGCCCGTCGACATGATGTCGCCGACAATCCGTTCGTACTCGGTGTGATCGAGCGGGAAGTACTCCTCGCCTACGATCTCGCCGCCTTCGGCTCCGACGACCTCACGCACCTTCTTGTTGAGCGTGTGCGGCCAGATGTAGTCGGCCGACGGCATGTAGAAGCTCTTCGCGCCGGTCTCGCGCATCAGCCACGGGAAGAACGGCTCGACCTGCTGCGCGGGCACGGGGCCGGTGCAGAAGATCAGCGGGTGGCACTCCTGCCCTTCGTACTGCTCTGGATAGAGGTAGAGCTTCTCCGCCTGGCCGACGACCGGTCCCTTGATGGCCTGTCGAGTGGAGCTGTAGATGCCGCCCACGACGACGTCGACCTCGCGCTCGACGAGCTTCGTCGCAGCAGCTTCGGCCACGTTGTCGTCGGTTGCGCTGTCCTCGACGAACAACTCGATCGGACGACCGAGCAGGCCACCGCGCGCGTTGATGTCGTCGATCACCATCTTGGTGACGTTCACGTTGGCGATGCCCATGAAGGACAGCGCACCGGTCTGGTCGGTGATGAGGCCGACCCGCGCCGGACGATTGATTGTGCTGGTCATCGTCGTCTCCTCACGCGCCGTAGGAGCCGAGAAGCATCGCGGCTTCGGGCTTGCCAATGTGTCCGGCCTGCTTGAGGATCGGCGGGACCTCGGGGTCGGAGACGAATTTCGCCCAACCGGCCTCGTCCCAGTCGAACAGCGCCCACACGCGGTTCTCCTCAGTGGGGTCGCGGAACACGGTCGAACCCTTCGAGCCGTGGAGCGCGCGCTTGTCGGCGCCCTTCGACCCGAACACCTCGAGGAATCGGTCGACGTTCTCGTCGGTCGTCGTTGCCAGGATCATGACGGTTCCCTTTCGGAAAGGATCGCTGTGGATCCGCCTCTCGTCGGCCGGTCGGCCGGCGTTGAGGTCATTGTCCGCAAGGGTCGCGGGCGCGGCATCGGTAGACCTACCTATTTCCGCGCATCCGCCGGGCGGGGTCAGCGGGCGACGACGACCTGGTGCTTCACCGCCCACCGCGTCGCCGCGGCGCGGCTGGAGACGCCGATCTTCGTGTAGATGTTCTGGATGTGATGCTCGGCGGTACGCGACGAGATGAACAGCTGCGTCGCGATCTCGCCCGCGGTCCGGCCGTCGGCCACGAGCCGCAGCACCTCGATCTCGCGACGGCTCAAGCCCCCCGGACGCACTGCGCGTGCTCGCGGGGCCGGGTCGCGGCGCGCGACGTCGATCTGTTGCCGCGCATACACGGCGGCGTCGCCGAGATCGAGCGCGGCGCCCTCCGCCATCAACTCCGCAGCGCGTGACTTCCCGAGGGCGCGGCTGACGCGATCGCCGAGTTCGCCGAGCTCCGGGACGTGGTGCACGCTTGACGGCTGCCGTGAGAGCGCCCCGAGGAGCATCGCGGCCGGCGCCGGCCGGTCGAGCCGCTCGAACAACGCCGGCACGCTCGCCAAGGTGATGATCAACTGCGGAACGTTGCCGGCCTGCTGGAACGCGGCGATCGCGTCGGCGAACAGCACCAGTGCCGTCTCGGGTTCACCGCTGGAGGTGTGCAGGCGCGCCGCGTCGCGCGCGAGGAAGCCTTCGAAAAATTCGACCCGTTGCTCGCGCACGAAGGCCACGCCCTCGTCCCAGGCCGCGAACGCGCGGCGCACGTCGGCCTTCGCGAAAGCCATGCCCGCGATCCAGAGCGCGTAGGAGATCCAATAGGGATTGCCGAGTGACCGCGCCGCCGCAACGGACGCCTCGGCGAGCGCGAGGGCCTCGTCGATCAGACCGGCCGATTGGAGGCCGTCGACGTACGACGCGAGGCCATAGCCGCGGTCGCGACCGTACCGCTCGGCAACGCCGCGGGTGAGCTCGATGTACCGATCCAGGTCTCCGCAGTAGACGTTGCACAATGCTTCGACGAACCCGGCGTAGCCGGGCTCGCACGCGTCGTAGCGGTCGTCGAGCTCGAGCTCGGTCGCCCGGTGTGCACTCTCGCGGGCCGCCGGCGCCCGGCCGGCGAAGCACGCGTAACCCGCGGCGGTGTACAGGCGGGGAAGCCGGCGTACGTCGGCTGCCGTCGCGCGTCCGAGCAGCTCCTCGGCCCAGGCGAGCGTCTCGAACAGCTGCACCGAGAACCCCATGAGCGCGGCATGGGCCGCGATATCGGTCGCCACCTCCAGGTTCCCGCGCGCGGCGCTCCACTGGTATCCCACCCGCAGGTTGCCCAGCTCGGCCTCGACCCAGTCGACTGCGTCGCGCCAGCCGGGACCGTTCCAATGCTCCCACCGCGCGGCCGCCTCACGTGCGAAGTACGCGGCGTGCCGATCGCGCGTGCGCTCGCGCGCGCCGGTCCCCGCCAAGCGGTCGTCGGCGAACTGGCGGATGGTCTCGAAGAGGCTGTACCGGGTGCGTGTGGCGGTGTGGTCAGCGACCACCAGCGACTTTCGGACCAATGAGTCGAGATGACGGAGCACGTCGACGTCGTCGACGCCGTCGACCACTGCGCACACGCTCGTGAGGTCGAAGCCGCCCGCGAACACAGATGTCAGGCAGAGCAACTCGCGCTCGTCGTCGTTCAGGAGGTCGTACGACCATGCCACCGCGTCGCTCAGCGTGAGCTGTCGCTCCGGCCCCGGCGTCGACCCCCGCAACAGTCGGAAGCGATCGGCGAGCCGGTCCCGTACCTCGATCGCGCTCATGGCGGCCATGCGCGCCGCTGCAAGCTCGATACCCAGCGAGAGCCCGTCGAGTGCCTCGCAGATCTCGGTCACCGCGGTGGCGATGTCGTGCTCTCCCAGCCCGAAGTCGGGACGCACAGCGCGCGCTCGGTCCACGAACAGCGTTACGGCATCGGAGGTCTCGCCTCCTTCCAGCGCGAGCGGTGGCACGGTGAACACCGTCTCGCCGTCGAGCATGAGCCTCTCGCGTGTGGTGGCGAGGATCTTGACTTCCCGCGAGCGGCCGAGCATCGCGGCGATGGCCGAACACGCGGCGGCGAGAACGTGCTCACAGTTGTCCATCACCAACAGGAGCCGGCGTCCGGCCAACGATTCGGCGACCGTGTCGATCAGCGCCGCGTCGCCCCGCGGCGTGATGCCCAACACCGACGCGACGGCCGCAGGCACCGAGTCCGGGTCGCCGACCGAAGCGAGCTCGACCATCCACGCCCCGTCGAGAAACTCGCCTTCCAACTCCGATCCTGCTTCGAGTGCCAGCCGGGTCTTGCCGACCCCGCCGACGCCGCTCAGGGTGACCAGCCGGTGCGACCGAACGAGCTCGGCGACCTGCTCGACCACAGCGTCGCGGCCGACGAGCGAGCTGAGCTGCTGCGTGAGGTTGCCGCGTAGAGTCTCGCCGCCGCGGAGCATCGGGAAGTCCACCGGAAGTCCGTCGACGACCATCTGGTACACCGACATCCGTCCCCGCAGACCGCGGAGCCGGTGCTCACCCAATGGCCGCAGATGCACGTTGTTGCGCAACAGCACCTCGGTCGCATCCGAGACGAGCACCTGACCTCCGTGTGCCAACGACATCAACCGCGCCGCGCGGTTCACCTCCGCGCCGTAGTAGTTCCGGTCGCGTTCGCTGGCGGCGCCGGTGTGGAGCGCCATGCGCACCGCGAAGTGGACGGTTGTGTCGTCGCGCAACTGCTCCTGCGCCTCGATCGCCGCGGCAGCCGCGTCGTCGACAGTCGAGAACGCGGCGCTGAAGCTGTCACCACCCATCGCGAACACGTATCCGCCGTGACCCTCGATCGCGCCCCGAACGATCGCGTCGTGCACGCGCATGGCCTCGGCCATGTCGAGCGGAGCTTCGTCCCACAGGCGCGTCGAATCGACGACGTCGGTGAAGAGGAACGTCACCGTGCCAACCGGGAGCCCACGCGGCATTCCCGAAACGGTAACGCAGCGCCCACGGATTGGTCGTTGACGAACCACGGTCGAGTTGGCGGCGTCCCATCGCGATCGTGGCGATCGGTACCTCCGAGGCGACCCGCGTCGACGCTTCCGTCGCGTGTTACGCACGCACGTTCTGTTGGGATCCGCGCATCGGCAACGTGCGCGATACCGACAACTGTGTGTCGGTCGTCAGGATGAAGCCTCGGCC
>DASQHW010000508.1:0-2305 GCA_035631895.1 Acidimicrobiia bacterium
GACGCCACCGAGAGTGCCGTTGCTGTGCCACCCGCAGTAGGACGTCAGGAATCCGCTCTTCGTCACGTCGACGGAGGTGAAGACGAAGTAGAGGCCGTTCGTGTCCGTGGGCAGGCGACCGCTCGAGATCGCGCTGTTCACAATCGTGCCGATCTGGCTGGCACTCAGGTTGTTGCTGCCCTGGGAGTACGCGTCAGTGGTCTGCCCGGCGAGGCGCACGGTGTTCGGGACGATGTGGTTCGCGCCGTCGTGATAGGTCGTGTTGATGTTGTAGTACCGGGAGCCACCCAGCCCGGTCAGCAACGTGGGCAGGATGGTCGTGGCCGAGTCACCCGACCAGTTCCCGTACCAGATCACGTACGCGTTGACACCGGCACTGATCACCGGGCCGCCGTGGTAGTTGATGCCGTTGGAGGTCGTGCCCGCCGACCTCGACGCCCTGCCGGGGACGCCCGCCGGACGCGCCTCCCGCACCGGCGACGCCACGACACGGTCGATTCGCGCGGCGGCACCCGGGGGCGCGGTCTCCTTGCGCGCCGCGCCCGCACCCGGCACCACCACGAAGGCGCTCAAGCACACCGCGCCGAGACCCACTCCAAGAAGCCGGATTCGCACACGTCCCCCGTTCGCCCGCAGCAGCCGCGGAAGCATATCCGAGACCGCGGTCCCACTGCCACTGTCCGTGACCGCCGTCACAACGGCATCGCCCGGATGCTGGTCGAGATCGGCACGCGGCGGCGGGCTCTATGCGGGAAGGTCGAGGTGGAGCAGCTCGATCGCGTTCGTGCGGCACACCTTGTTCACCTGCTCCTGCGTGAGATCCTTCATGATCTCCTCCGCCACTTTCTTCGTGTGCGGCCACGTCGAGTCACTGTGCGGATAGTCGGTCTCGAACGTCACGTTGTTCTCGCCGACGGCGTCGATGTTCTTCAACCCGTGGGGGTCGTCGAAGAAGCAGCCGTACACGTGGTCGAAGTAGTACTCGCTCGGCGGCCGCTTCACCTTGTCGGCGACGCCGCCCCAGCCCCGGTTGTCCTCCCACACCTTGTCGGCGCGCTCGAGCACGTACGGGATCCAGCCGATCTGTCCCTCGCTGTACGCGATCGTCAGCCGAGGGAACCGCTCGAAGATGCCGGACATCAACCAGTCCGTGAGCGACATCGCCGCGTTCATGTAGGTCAGGGTGCTCCCGACGGCCGCCGGTGCGTCACCCGAGGTCGACGGCATCTTCGACGACGAGCCGATGTGCATGCAGACCGCGGTGTCGGTCTCCTCGCACGCGGCGAGAAAAGGATCCCACCAGCCGTCCTTGTCGTGCATCGACGGCAAGCCGAGGAACGCGGGGATCTCCGAGAACGTCACGGCATGGTTGCCGCGCGCCGCGTTGCGACGGACTTCGGCCGCCGCCAGCACCGGGTCCCACAACTGCACGATGATGAGGGGGATCAGGCGGCCGTCCGTTCCCGCGCACCACTCCTCGACCATCCAGTCGTTGTATGCCTTCACGCACAGGTCCCCGAGCTCCCGGTCCTTGCGTTCCGAGAACGTCTGCCCGCAGAAGCGGGGGAACGACGGAAACGCCAGCGACGCCTCGACATGGTTGACGTCCATGTCCTCCAAGCGCGCCTTCTGGTCCCAGCACCCCTTGCGCATGTCGTCCATCGTGATCGGGCTCACGGTGATCTCGTCGCGCGGATAGCCCGCGGCGGCGCTGAGGCGGGTCAGCGGGTATTGGAGATCTTCGACGAGCCACCAGTCGCACCACGTGCCGTCCTCGTGCTCCCCCGCCGCCTCGTACGAGAACACGCCGCCGACGAACTTCATGTTCTTCACCTTGCGGCGCTCGAGCCGGGGCCCGACGGCCTTCAGCTTCTCGGGGAGGCGGTCCTGCCACACGTTCGGCGGCTCGATCACATGGTCGTCGACCGAGATGATGCGAGGAATCTGAGGCGCCATGAGGACGAAGGCTACATGCGCACGATTCGCAGGTCCCCGGCCGAGGGAGGAACGGATCGACGTCGAACGCCGATCACGGCCGCCAGGCGGCGAGGATCTCCTCGGTCGTCGTGATCGTCGCGATGAGCGAGAGCGTGTTGTCGATCACGGCGCCCGCATAGTCGGCGGGCACGCCTGCGATCGCGTCACGGGGCATGACGACCTGGTAGCCGCGATTCACCGCGTCCATTGCGAGGTTGGTCATGCCGATGTTCACCGACACCCCGACGCCGACGATGGTCGTCGCGCCGAAGTTGCGGAGGATTGGATCGAGCTGCGTCCCCGTCATCGGGCCCAGACCGTGGTAGCG
>DASQHW010000509.1:0-9860 GCA_035631895.1 Acidimicrobiia bacterium
GCGGTCGCGGTGCAGCTCGCATGACACGACTCGTCGCGCACGGCTTGGGCGTGACCCTGCCCGAGCGGTGGGAAGCGCGCATCGCGGGGCCGGCTGTTTCCCGAGGCGTCGCCCATGCCCCGAACGCGCCGGGGGCGCGCGGCAGTGCCGGCGCGCGGACGTTCGCCGTGCTGCATCTCGCGAGCTTCCCGCTCCCGGAGCAGCGCGACGATTTCGGTGGCAACTTCACGCCGAGCATGCGGTCGTCGGACGCCTTCGTCTCGTTGTTCGAGTACGGGCCCGAGGCCGCGCTCCAGCCGTTGTTCAGCGCCCGCGGCGTGCCGAGGGTCGACGCGCGGATGTTCTCGCCGAACCGCCTGCAGCAACGACGGCCCGGTCAACTCGGGTGCCAGCTCTTCTTCAACGCAAGCGCTCGCGCGTTCTGCCTGTACGTCGTCGCGGGAAGCCGGGCATCGCTCCCGCGCATCGTCGCACAGGTGAACGGCGCGCTCGCCGGACTCGAAGTGGAGCCGATGCCGTGACGCGCCGCGCCGTGTCGGAACGAGTCGTCGCGCGCACCGCCGCCTGGATGGGACGCCGCATCGGGCGCCGCAGCTTCCTCGTGCGCACCGCGATCGTCGGGTCCGCGCTCGCGGTGAACCCGTTCCGTTTCCTCCTCCGGCCCGGCACCGCGTACGCGGCGCTGTGTGGTCCGGCTGCCGACTGCGGCTCGGGGTGGAGCGCGATGTGCTGCTCGATCAACGGCGGCCGGAACACGTGCCCACCCGGCACGATCTCGGGCGGCTGGTGGAAGGCCGACAACTCCGGCTTCTGCGGCAGCGGTCCGCGCTACTACGTCGACTGCAACGCGACGTGTTCATGTGATTGCGGCTCGACGGGGGTCTGCGATGCGAGTTGCCAGAACTGCGGGTGCCGTTGCAACACTGGCTCGTGCGACCAGCGCGCCGTGTGCTGCAATCAGTTCCGGTACGGGCAGTGCCACCAGAACGTGAAGTGCGTCGGCGCGGTCGTATGCCGGGTCGTGTCGTGCACACCGCCATGGCAGTTCGACCCGTCGTGCAGCGCGACGAGCGCGACTGCGAACGCGACCGCCTTGCACGACGCGCCGTGCCTGCACGGCGTGCGGGGAAATGTCGTCGCGTACGGCGCGGCGCCGTACGAGGGCGAGCCGAGCGCCACGTTGCTGGCGCCCATCGTCGGTATGGACGCGACGCCCAGCGGCAACGGCTACTTGCTGGCAGCTTCGGACGGCGGCGTGTTCGCGTTCGGTGATGCACGCTTCCGCGGCTCGATGGGCGGCGTGCGGCTCGACCAACCTGTCGTCGACATCGCGTCGACACCGAGCGGCCGCGGCTACTGGCTCGTCGCCAGCGACGGCGGCATCTTCACGTTCGGCGACGCCGACTTCCGCGGGTCGATGGGCGGCATCCCGCTCGCGCAACCGGTCGTCGGCATGGCCGCGACGCCGAGCGGCCGGGGCTACTGGTTGGCGGCCGCCGACGGCGGCATCTTCACGTTCGGCGACGCGAGGTTCCGCGGGTCGATGGGCGGCATCCCGCTCGCGCAACCGGTCGTCGGCATGGCGGCGACACCGAGCGGCCGGGGATACTGGCTCGTTGCGGCCGACGGCGGGGTCTTCACGTTCGGCGACGCGAGGTTCTTCGGCAGCCTGGGCCTCGATGCCTCCGCCCGCGCGGTCGACATGGCCGACCGGCCGGCGGGCGACGGTTACTGGATCGCGGCATCCACCCCGCCGTAACCACGGGTTCTTGCGACCAACGGCGACAATATTGTCGTCAACTGTCGCAAGAACGGATGTGGATGGCTGCTCGGACGGCTCGCACGACTGCACCGCCGTCGTGCATGACTTGCTCGTAGGTGAACCGGCGCAGATCCCATCCGACGTCGGCGAGAAGGCTCGCCCGTACGTTGTCGGCAGACCGCTGCTTACGAGTCGCATGTGCGCCGTGACCGTCGAGCTCGCAACCGAGCCTGCTCGCGGGATACGCCGTGTCGAGGTACGCCTTGCGGCCGTTGGGCAGCCCGACCTCGTATTGGAGCTCGGGAAGCGGGAGTCCGGCGTTCTCGAGCAACCGCAGGAAGCGGCGTTCGATCACGGAATGGGGTGGCGCGCCCAGCCGGTTGCGCAAGACGACGCCCATCGGCCCGACACCCCGCCGACCCTGACGACGTACCTGCGCGTGACGCTTGGCGACGGCGAACTGCTCGGCCAGGTCGTCCCGTTCGGCGCCGTCGAACGCCTCTTCGACCCGCTCCCAACGTGTGACCGCGCCGAGATCGATGAGTGTGCGCGCAGGAGTCGTGACCGGGATTGTTCCCACATGGGTGTAGTCGACGGCCGCAAGGTCGAGGGATTCATGGACGACCGCATCGATTCCCTGCACGCGTGTCCCACGGGGAACGGTGACCTCGACGATGCCCCGCTGCACGGCGTCGAAGCCGTGCAGTTCGGCCGCTGCCCGGTGCGACGCCAGGCATCTCTCGCCGCCGACGAGGCACGCGGCGAGCACCCGTTGATGCCATGACGGCTCGCTGCCGCACAACCGGTAGACGTGCCGAGCGATTTGCTCGAACACGCCGTGCCGCACGCGGTATTGCAAGATGCGATCCGTGACTCTGCAGCGGTGCGCCTGACGTCGGGTGAACAACCCGAACTGCGTGGCCGCGATCGCCAGCAGGTGATCCACAACTTCCTCCTCGGGGACGAGGGGAAGCGCCCGCGCACCGTACTTCCGACGTGCGCCACTCAGTTCTTGCGACACACGGCGACAATATTGTCGTCCCGTGTCGCAAGAACCTATGCGAGCACGCGCTTGGCGAAGGCCTCGATCTGGGGTCTGCCCGCGCCGGGCCAGCCGCACACGAGATAGCCGAAGCCGGCCTTCTCCCATTCGTCGATCAGCCTCGCGGCCTCGTCGACGTCGTCGAGCGACAACGATCCTGCACGCGTGATCTCCGAGGGGTTGCGCCCGGCGGCCTCGGCGAACTCGGTCAGGCGCTGCGACTTCTGCGCCATGTACGCCGGCGGCCCGTAGGAGTGCCACACGTCCGCATAGCGCGCCGCGATCGGCATCATCCGCTTCTCGCCGGACGCGCCGACCCAGATCGGCGGATGCGGGTGCTGCACGGGCCGGGGCTGCAACGTCGCGCCGTGGGTCGAGAAGTGCCGGCCCTCGAACGTGAAATTGTCGGTGGTGAGCAGGCCGCGCACGACCTGTATCGCCTCCTCGAACGCGTCGATGCGCTCGCGCAGCTCCGGGAACGGAATCCCGAGCTCGTGATGCTCCTTGTCGTACCACGCCGCGCCGTACGACAGCTCGAGGCGGCCGTTCGACGCGTGGTCGATCGTGATCGCCTCCGCCGCGTACACGGACGGGTGCCGGTACGTCATCCCCGCGATGAGGACGCCCATACGGACGCGGGAGGTGTGCCCGGACAATGCCGCGAGCGTCGTCTGCGCTTCGAAGCACTCTCCCGGGCCCTCGCCGTACATCGGCTGGAAGTGGTCGAACCCCCAGACGCCGTCGAAGCCGAGCTGCTCGGCGAACTGAGCTCGGTCGATCACCTCGTGGAACGGCACGCGCTGCTGCGCGATGTCAAGACCGAATCGCATGCTGTGTCGTCTCCCCTGCGCGTGCTACGAGAACTTCGTATGCGGGCGTTCGATGCGCTCACCGTCGATCACGAGGTCGACCCGCTCGTTGTAGAACGATACGAGACCGGCGATGCGCTCGCTCTCCGGCAGCGCCGTGGGGTACGACCACGCGACGTCTGCCTCCACACGGTCGCCGAGTGGCGCCGACCAGTATTCGGCCCTCCCCTTGTACGGGCACAGCGATGTCGTGTCGGTCGGTTCGAGCAGCTCCATGCGCACGTCGACCTTCGGGAAGTACCAGCGCGGCGGGAGCCCGGTCTCGAACAGCACGCGAGCGTGCGTCGAGTCCGCGAGCACCTCACCGTCGAGCTCGACACGCACGTGGCGAGATGTCGGCAGGATGTCGACGCGCGTGTACGGACTGCGGGGGTGCACGATCACTTCCTCGTCCTCTTCGAACCACGCGTCCATCGCGCCCCAGTCGAAGCGGATCGCGTCACGAATCTCCTCGAGCGGCGAATCGGGGTACTGCCACGCGGCGTCCTTGCGCTCGTCGTCGCCCACCTTCACGCTGAAGTGACGAGCGTCGCCGCGGCTCGGTGAGTGCGTGACCGTGTCGCTGGGCACCAGCAGATCCATGCGGACGTCGGCCACCGGCACGTAGTACGCGGGGTAGTACGGGACCTCCCACACGAGCAGCGCGTGCGTGGTGTCGGCGATCGCCTCGCCGTGCACGTACGTCCGGACCCGCTTGGCACTCCGCTCGACCGTGACCCGTCCCCGCGCGTGCTGTTCGGTGGTCATGGGGCGGCCAACCCCGTGACGCTCCCGTCGATTCCCCGGCGCTGTGGTCCGATCGTTGCACGCGGGTCCCTGGCCGAGGCCCGGCCCGCTTCGACGACCGCGAACCGCTCGGCCACCGCGCCGAGGACGATCGCGACACCGCCGAGGCGGGTGCGCATGCGGCGGGCGCGGCCGCCACGGGTGCCCACGCCGCCGGTACACAATGCTGCGCCGGCGACCGACAGGCGCATCGCGGCGCGGCGGAGCCGCGCGGCGCGTCCGTCGGTATATGCCGCGCCGACGTCGTCCGGCAGCAACTTCTCCAGCGCCGAGGAGAGCGCTGTCTCTGCCGCGACCCCGCCCACCGCGAGACGGCGCGCAGGCGCCGAATCGGGAACCACAGCCGCGGCGATCCCGCCGGCCGATGCCGCGGCGCCGGCCGCGAACAATGCCGGCATGACCGTGCGCGCCTCGTGCCACGCGGGTACCGCGGTGTCCGCAACGAGGACGCCCGTGTACGTCGCAATCGCGGGCGCGAGCGCGGCGGCGCTCCAGGTGGCGAGCCTGCCGAGCACCGGCGCGCGACCGGTCAGGTTCGACAGCGCTGCGACCCCTACCGCGGGCCCGTACGCGGCGAGCAGCCACGAGCCCACGTTCATCGGCGAGGACGGCCGGAACACGCGCAACATGTGGTGGAACCGTTCGGGCCGCCCGAGGTCCGCGACGAGTGCGACGGAGCCACCGCCGATTGCCGCCAGGGCCGTCACCCGCGCCGCACGGCCGAGGCGCGCGTCACCGATCGCGTCGGCGCCCGCCGCGAGCAACGAGGATCCGGCGGCCGCGCCACCAACGAAGAAGTACGAGGGGATCCAGAACCGCCACGTCGGCTCCTTCAGGACCGGACGGTCGTAGTAAGTGCGCAGGTCGTCACGTTCGCTCGCCACGGTCACCGGCGACCCCGCATGAACGCGAGCGCGACGCCGGCCAGGAGCGCCGCACCCGACGCCGCGGCTGCGCGCCACGTCGACGCGAGGTCGCGTGTCGTCACCACGGGATCCGGCGGGAGGCCGTACACCTCCGGCTCGTCGAGCAGGAGGAAGAACGCACCGGCGCCCCCGACCCCGTCATCGTCGTTGTCGAGGTACAGACGCGCCGACGACACGCCGCGCTCGTGCAGCTCCCCGACGCGTTCCCGTGCCCGCAGCCGAAGCTCGTCGAGCGGACCGAACTGGATCGACGCGGTCGGGCACGCCTTCGCACATGCGGGCTCGAGCCCACCGTGCAGCCGGTCGTAGCACATCGTGCACTTCCACGCGCGGCCGTCGTGCTTCCGCTGACCGATCACCCCGAACGGGCACGCCGCGACGCAGTATCCGCATCCGTTGCACACGTCCGCTTGCACGACGACGGTGTCGAACTCGGTACGGAAGATCGCGCCGGTCGGGCACACGTCGAGACACGCCGCATGCGTGCAGTGCTTGCACACGTCGGACGACATCAACCAGCGAAGGCCCGGTTCGGATGCCGACGCCTCCGGCACGACCTGCTCGACGAACGCGACATGCCGCCAGGTGTCGGCGCTCAGCTCCCCCGTGTTGTCGTACGACAGGCCGAGGAAGTCGAAGCCGTCCGCGGGCACGTCGTTCCATTCCTTGCAGGCGACCTCGCACGCCTTGCACCCGATGCACAGCGTCGTGTCCGTGAAGAACCCGACGCGGGCCGGCGCCGCGTCAACCATCGCGGCCTCCCCGGGGACGACGGCCCGGCCGGATGTCGCACGTCGCAGCCTTCACCTCTTGGATGTGCACGTTCGGATCCAACACGAGCGGGAAGAGGTCGTTGGCGGCGTCGCCGGTGGTGAGGCCGCGCGTGCCCCAGTGGTACGGCAGACCGACCTGGTGCACGGTGTGGCCCTGCACGCGCAGCGGCGACACGCGCTCGGTGACGAGGACGCGCGCTTCGATCGCAGTGCGCGCGGTCGAGATCGTCGCCCATCCGCCGTGCTGGAGGCCGCGCTCGCGCGCGAGCTCGGGGCTCACCTCGCAGAACATCGCAGGCTGCAGCTCGACGAGGTGCGCGAGCGTGCGGCTCATCGCACCCGCGGTGTGATGCTCCGTGACGCGATACGTCGTCACGACGTACGGGTACGTGTCGCGGTCACGATCGTTGTACGGGTTGTCCTTGCGCACGAAGACGTCGCGCGCCGGGTTCGCCTGCTGCCCGTACAGGGGGTTCTGCACCGGGGACTCGTGGGGTTCGTAGTGCGCGGGCAGTGGGCCGTCGACGATCCCTGCCGGCGCGAACAGCCAGCCGACGCCGTCGGCCTGCATGATGAACGGATCGTCACCGGCGATCGCGTCCGCGCCGCGAGCGTCTGGATCGGGCTCGTAGTCGCGCGGCTTGTGGACCTCGAAGTCGGGGACATCCGGGCCGGTCCATTCGCGCCGTGCCTCGTCCCACCACACGTACAGCTTGCGTGCCGACCACGGCTCGCCGGACGGCGCGGCGGACGCCCGGTTGTAGAGCAGCCGGCGGTTCGCGGGCCACGCCCATCCCCATTCGGGAGCCACCCATGACTGGTCGCGTGCCGGCTTGCGGCGCGCCACCTGGTTGACGCCGTCGGCATAACACCCGCAGTAGATCCACACCCCGCATGCGGTGGAACCATCGTCCTTCAGCTGCGTGGACGAGGACAACGGGTGCCCGTTGTCCTCCCAGCCGTTGATCTCACGCAACACCGCGTCGGCGGACGGCTCTGCGGTCTCACCGGCGACCGGGTACTTCCACGTCAGGTCGAGCAGCGGACGGTCCCGCTCCAACGTCGATGCGTGGAGCTTCTCGCGGATGATGCGGCCGAGGTGGTACGCGAACCAGAGATCCGAGCGACAATCACCCGGCGGTTCGACGGCCTGGTGACGCCACTGCAAGAGCCGCTGGGTGTTGGTGAACGTGCCGAACTTCTCGGTGTGCGCGGCGGCCGGCAGCAGGAACACCTCGGTGCCGATGTCCGCGGTGCGCAGCTCACCGCTCTCGATCTCGGGCGCGTCGTACCAGAACGACGCCGACTCGACCTCGTACAGGTCGCGCACGACCAGCCAGTCGAGGCTCGCCAGCGCGCGCCGGTGCAGCTTCGAGTGCGCGGAGCCGACCGCGGGGTTCTCGCCGAGCAGAAGGAAGCCGTGCACCCACCCGTCGATCATGCCGAGCACCGACTGGTATGTGGAGTGGTCGCCCGTGATGCGCGGCAGGTAGTCGAAGCAGAAGCCGTTCTCCTCGGTGGCTGCGTCGCCCCACCACGCCTTCAACAGGCTCACGGTGTAGGCCTTCATGTAGCCCCAGAAGCCGGTCGGTGACGCGTCCTCCCGGACGAACTGCTCGAGGGTCTGATGCCGCTCGGCGTGGGGCTGCGGGATGTATCCGGGCAGGATGTCGTACAGCGTCGGCACGTCGGTGGAACCCTGGATCGACGCGTGCCCACGCAACGCGAGGATCCCGCCGCCGGGCCGTCCGATGTTGCCGAGCAACAGCTGGATGATCGACGCGGTGCGGATGTACTGCACGCCGACGGTGTGCTGCGTCCAACCCACTGCGTAACAGAAGGCGCTCGTACGGTCCGGGCCCGAGTTCTCGCACAATGCTTCTGCGACACGAAGGAACAACTCACGCGGCACGCCGCACGCGTCTTCCACCATCTCCGGTGTGTATCGGGCGTAGTGACGCTTCAGGATCTGGAACACGCACTGTGGGTGCTCGAGCGTGGGATCGACGTGGGGTGGCCGGCCGCCGTGCGTCGCGCCGTGGCTGCCCGCTGCCTGGCCGTGAGCTCCCGACACCTCGCGGCTGCCGGCCGACGCGGCGGTCGGCATGTCCTTGTACTGCCAGCTCGTGTTGTCGTACGTGCGCCGCTCCGGGTCCCAGCCCGAGAACAGGCCGTCGAGGTCCTCGGTGTCACGGAAGTCGTCCTCGATGATCGCTCCCGCGTTCGTGTAGTGGCCGACGTAGTCCCGGAACTCTCGGCCGTTGCTGATGATGTAGTTCACGATGCCGCCGAGGAAGGCGATGTCACTCCCGGCACGCAGCGGCACGAACACGTCCGCCACCGCGCTCGTGCGCGTGAATCGGGGGTCGACGTGGATGATCGTCGCGCCGCGCTCCTTGGCCTCCATCACCCACTGGAACCCCACCGGATGGCACTCCGCCATGTTGGAGCCCATGATGACGATGCAGTCGGAGAACTGCAGGTCCTGCTGGAAGGTCGTCGCGCCGCCCCGGCCGTAGGACGTCCCCAGACCGGGGACAGTGGACGAGTGTCATATGCGCGCCTGGTTCTCGATCTGAAGCGCACCGAGCGCGGTGTAGAGCTTCTTCAGGAGATAGTTCTCCTCGATGTCGAGCGTCGCGCCGCCGAGGTGCGCGAACCCGAGGGTGCGGCGCACGGGGACGCCCGCCTCGTTCACGTCCTGCCACGTGCGGGCGCGCGTCTCGATGATGCGATCCGCGATCATCTCCATCGCGCGGTCGAGCGGGAGCGACTCCCATTGGGTCCCGTACGGTCGCCGGTACTTCACGGTGGTGAGGCGACCGGGGCTGCTCACGAGCGACCGGCTCGCCGCACCCTTCGGGCACAGCCGGCCACGCGAGATCGGGCTGTCCGGGTCGCCTTCGATGTCGGTGACGCGACCGTCCTTCACGTAGACGAGCTGACCGCAACCGACCGCGCAATACGGACAGATCGACTGTACGACGCGGTCCGCATCCTCGGTCCGCGGGTGCAGGTGCCGGGTCTGCGGCGACGCCGCCGTTGCGCCGTGCCCGCGCACATCACGCGCGCGCAGCTGGCGGAGGACCGGCCAGCGCCCGAGGAGGTCTCCGATACGCATCGACACGGGCGGCGGCTACCCGCGGCGCGCGGCGATGAAACGTCGCGCCATCAGGCGCGAGTGTCAACGATCAGCAAACTGCACGGGCAATGGTGCGACACTTTGTTGGGGACGCTGCCGAGCACGAACCGGCGCACACCGCTCATCCCGCGGTTGCCGACGACCAACAGGTCGGCGCCCACCTGTTCGGCGACGTCGAGCAACGCGTCGGACGCGTCGCCCGGCACCTCGTGCGTCTCGACCTTCACGCCCGCCGCCTTGGCCCGGTCGGCGGCGCGCTCACACACGAGCCGGCTCTCCTCCTGGATGCCCTGGTTCACCTGCCCGATGTCGAACGTCGGTGCCCCGATGCTCGCGGCCTGCCCGAGCTGGGCCGCGGAGACCAACCGGTGTGCGTGCACGACGTGCAGTACCGCACCGGCATGATTGGCGAGCTCGATCGCCTTGCCGAGCGCGACAGCAGCCGTCTCGGATCCGTCCGTACCGACCACGATGACGTCGAACATCGGGCCCCCTCTCGTCGCGCGGGAGCGTACTCGGATGCCCCGGCCGCCGATCCACTCCCGAACCGGTGCCCCGAA
>DASQHW010000510.1:0-2166 GCA_035631895.1 Acidimicrobiia bacterium
ACGACGGCTGTGTCACGGCACCAGGATGGCGCCGCAGTTGTCGCAATACGCCACTTCGCTGCCGGCGGCCCGGCGAATGTGCTCGGCCTCGGTCGACGGGATGGTCAGGTGGCAGGCCTGGCACGTGGTGCCGACCAGGCGCGCCGCACCGGCGCCCTTGTTCTGCGCCCGCCGCCGCTCGTAGTCCCGCACCAGCGAATCCGGCAGTGGTGCCGCGGCCTCGGCGCGGGTGGCCGCCTCCCCCGCCATCTCACGGTCGATCTCGGCCTCGGCGGCCGCGATCGCGTCGCGCAGCGCCCGAGTCCTCGCCTCCGACGAGCCGATAGAAGCGTCCAGCGCGGCGAGCTGCTCGTCGAGCGCCTCCCGTTGCTCCATCACCTCGAGCTCCTGGTCCTCGAGGTCCGAGAGCTGGCGACGCAGCATCTCGAGATCGGATTGCATCGCCTGCAGCTCGCGCGGCGACGAGATCGTGCCGGAGTACAGGCGCTTGTCGACCTCGGCCGCATGCACCTCGATCGACCGGGCCTCGTCGTCGAGTCGTCGTTCCTCGCTGTGCACGGCGTCCCGGCGTGTCTGCAGCGTGAGCCGCGCCGCTTGCTGCGCGCGCAGCTCCGAGGAACGCGCATCGAGCTCGGCGCGCTCGGGCAGCGATGCACGGCGGTGTCGCAGCCGGTCGAGCGCGGTGTCGTGCTCCTGCAACGCCAGCAGGCGTTCGAGCTCGTCGAGACTCACCTCATGGTCCCGGGACTGTCGTCGGTGGTACCGCGATCGTCGGCGGCGGCGCGGGCCGCGTGACCGGGGTGGGCTTCGACGTGGCGGTCGTCGGTGTCACGCTCGTTCCGGGGACGGGAGTCGGAAGCGTCGCCGGCGACGTGTAGTAGGGCCGGCTGTAGTTGAACGAGTAGCGGCGGCCGTACTCGTCGATGTAGCTCGAACGTGGGTACAACGTGGTATCCGGCGGTGCGAAGTCGAGCGCCGGCAGATTCGCAGTCGCACGCTCCATGAAGGTGCGCCAGATCCGTGCCGGATACGTTCCGCCGAACACGGTGCCGAGGCTCCAAGGGATCTCGCCCGCGGGGTTGCCCATCCAGACGGCAGCCGTGTACTGGGGCGTGAAGCCGACGAACCAGGCATCGACACTCTTGTCCGTCGTGCCGGTCTTCCCGGCCGCCGGCCGCTGCATGCTGCCGAGGGTCCCGGAGGCGGTGCCGTTCTTCAGGACGCCCTTCATCATGTCGATCTCGGTCCGCGCGACGTTCGTGTCGAGCACGCGGTTGCCGGCCGTGGGGCTCTGGTACAGCACCCGTCCGGTGGCGTCCACGATCTTCGTGATGAACGTGGCGCGCTTCAGCACGCCGTCGTTCGGGAACACCGAGTACGCCTGGGCCATCTCCAACGGATGCACGCCGTTGGTGCCGAGCGTCGTCGAGACGACCGGGTTGAAGCGAGACGTGTCGATGCCCATGGACTTCGCCATGTCGATCACTCGCTGCGCGCCGTCGGCGCCGAAGCGGCCCGGACCAAGGGAGAGCTCGGTCCGCACCCACGCGCAGTTGTCGGAGATCCAGAGGGCGCGGCTCAACGACGGGGTGCCCCCGTGACAGTCGCTGGACAGGTGATAGAAGGGATTCGGACCGTTCGCGGCGATACGCCAATTGATCGTGTCGCCCGAGACGCTGTCGTTCGGGGTGTACCCGCGACTCAAGGCTGCCGCGAGCGTGAACGCCTTGAACGACGATCCGGCCTGGCGCCCGAGACCTTCGGTCGCGGGGTCGAACTGCGATTCGGCGAAGGAGCGGCCGTTCGCGATCGCACGCACGCCTCCGTCGCTGTTGTCGATCACGACGAGCGAGGCGGTGAACTCCGACTTCGGCAACACGTCGTTGATCGCCGACTGCGCGGCGAACTGCACGTACGGGTCGTAGGACGTGTAGATCTTGAGGCCCCCGCGCTGCACGGTGTTGGCGCGGGCCTGCGTCGTCGAACCGAGGGCCTCCGACGGCTCGTTGGGGATGTTGGGATCGTCGATGAGCAGCCGGTTCCGCACCTCGTCCTTGTAGTAGTCGAGCGGGCTGGACACCGGATAGAAGACGTGCGTCGGCAGAGGGACGGCTTTCGCGGCTTCGGCGGCCTTCCGCGTCACCTTCCCGTTCGTGACCATCGCGT
>DASQHW010000511.1:0-6819 GCA_035631895.1 Acidimicrobiia bacterium
CCACCCGCGAATAGTAGAGACGACAGCGAAGCCACCGCAGGGGAGCGGAGCGTGGAGTCGACCCGGAGAAGTAGGGAGATGTGCATGCTCGTCGACGCTGCATTACGGACCGGCGACCTGTTGAAGGTGCCCGAGGATGCACGCGCGATCGAGGCGGCGGGTTACGACGGCATCTACTCGTTCGAGGGCCAGCACGACGCGATGTTCCCGCTCCTGCTCGCGGCGGAGCACACCGAGCGCGTGCAGCTCACCACCGCGGTCGTGATCGCGTTCGGGCGCACGCCGATGACCCTCGCGCAGAGCGCGTACGACCTCCAGCTCGCGTCACGCGGCCGCTTCAACCTGGGGCTCGGCACGCAGATCCGTCCGCACATCGAGAAGCGGTACTCGATGCAGTGGTCGAAGCCCGCGGCGCGCATGCGCGAGATGGTGCTCGCGATCCGCGCGATCTGGGCGTCGTGGCACGAGGGAGCCAAGCTCGACTTCCGCGGCGAGTTCTACACCCACACGCTGATGACACCCTTCTTCAATCCCGGACCATCGCCGTACGGTGTGCCGCGCATCTTCCTCGGCGGCGTGGGCCCGCGCATGACGGAAGTCGCGGGCGAGGTGGCGGACGGGTTCATGGTGCATCCGTTCTCGACCGAGAAGTTCATGCGAGAGACGACGCTGCCCGCTTTGGAGCGCGGCCTCTCGCTGAGCGGCCGCACGCTCGCCGACCTGGAGGTCGCGTTCCCGCTGATGGTCATCGTCGCCGGCTCCGAGGAGGAGCTGGACGCCGGGCGTACGGCGATGCGGCCCCGCCTCGCGTTCTACGGCTCGACGCCTGCGTACAAGGTCGTGCTCGACGCGCACGGATGGGGCGATCTGCAGCCCGAGCTCAACCGCTTGTCGAAGACCGGCGACTGGGCGACGATGGCGTCGTTGATCACCGACGAGATCGTCGACACGTTCGTCGTGTCCGGGCGGCCCGAGGACATCGGCGGCCTCGTGCGGAAGCGCTACGGCGACATGGTGCAGCGAGTCTCGTTCGACACCCCGAACACCCTCGACGGCGAGCAGGTCGCGCGTGTATTGGAAGGATTTCGATGACGGCTACGACACGAGTCGCTGCGCCAACAAGCGCGTCAACACCTGCATGTTGGCCTTTCCGTCGAGCGCATCACGAACCTGACCCATCACGAAGCCCTGCTTCTTCTTCTTGAGCTTGTCGTCGGCGGCGCGGTACTCGTCGATGAAGCCCGGGTTCGCGGCGAGCACGTCCTCGATCGCCTGGGCGAGCACCTCTTCGTCACTGACCTGTGACAGGTTCTGTTCCTCGACGATGTCGCGCGGCCACTTCTGCTCGCGCAGCGACTCGTCGAGCACATCCTTCGCCTGCGACCGCGAGATCTTGCCCGCCGCGAACAAACCGACGAGCTCGGCGAGCATCTCCGGTGTGAGCTCGGCCGGCGAGCCGCCGCTCTCGTTCAGGTACGCGAGCACCTCCTGGCGCGTCCAGTTCACGACGTCCTTGGCCGTGCCACCACCATCGAGGGCGGCGACAGCCGTCTCGGCGTAAGCGCCCAACCCGGGTACGTCCACGAGGATGCGCGCGTCCTCCTCCCTGATCCCCCAGTCCTGCACGTACCGGGCACGTCGTTCTGACGGCAGCTCCGGCATCGTGGCGCGTACGTGCGCGCGCATCTCGTCGGTGGGCGCAACCGGCACGAGGTCGGGCTCGGGAAAGTAGCGGTAGTCGTGCGCCTCCTCCTTGGAACGGCCGGACACCGTGCGACCGCCCTCCTCGTCCCAGTGGCGCGTCTCCTGCACGACGCGCTCGCCCGCTTCGACCAACGCCCACTGCCGCTCGGCCTCGTATTCGATCGCGCGCACGAGAGAGCGCAGCGAGTTGAGGTTCTTGATCTCGCAGCGGGTGCCGAGCTCCTCCGACCCCGCCGGGCGCACCGACACGTTCGCGTCGATCCGCATCGATCCCTCTTCCATCTTGACGTCGCTCACGCCGATCGCCAGCAGCGCACCGCGGAGCTCTTCGACATACCGCTTGGCCTGCTCGGGCGACCGAATGTCGGGCTCGGAGACGATCTCGAGCAGCGGCACGCCGGCGCGGTTGTAATCGATCAACGAGTACTCGGCGTCATGGATGCGACCACCGCCACCCATGTGCAACGACTTGCCGGTGTCTTCCTCGAGGTGTGCGCGCGTGATACCCACGCGCGCGCCGTCGACGTCGAGCCAACCGTCGATGGTGATGGGCATGTCGTATTGCGAGATCTGATAGTCCTTGGGCATGTCGGGATAGAAGTAGTTCTTGCGGGCGAACACCGAGCGTTCCGGCACGCGGAGATGCATCGCCTCGGCGACACGCAACGCGTACTCGACAGCCTTCTCGTTGAGCACGGGAAGCGAACCGGGAAGACCGAGGCACACCGGGCAGATGTTCGTGTTCGGTTCGCCGCCGAACTCGTTCGCGCAGCCGCAGAACAGCTTGCTCGCCGTCGCGAGCTCGGCGTGCACCTCGAGCCCGATCACGATCTCGTACTTCATTGCTTCCCCTCCCACGTTCGAGGAGCTCTCAGGGGGCCGCCTGCTCGATCGCTCGAGCAGCGCGGAACATCACGGGCTCGCCGAGTGCCGGGGCGAGCACCTGCACGCCGATCGGCAAGCCGGCCGCGTCACCGAACGGCACCGAGATCGCACACTGGCCGGAGAGGTTCACCGGGACGGTGCAGACGTCGCACAAGTACATCGCCAGCGGGTCCGCGGTCTTGGCGCCGAGCTCGAACGCAACCGTCGGTGACGTCGGCGCCAACAACACGTCGAACTGTTCGTACGCGCGATCGAAGTCGCGCACGATGAGCGTGCGCACGCGCTGGGCCTGCCCGTAATACGCGTCGTAGTAGCCGGCCGACAGCGCATAGGTACCGAGCATGATGCGACGCTTGACCTCGGCACCGAAACCGGCGTCGCGCGTGTTCGCGTTCATCTCGGCGACGTCATTGCCGGGAACCCGGATCCCGTAGCGCACGCCGTCGTAACGGGCGAGGTTCGATGACGCCTCGGCCGGCGCGATCAGGTAGTAGGCCGAGATGCCGTACCGCGTGGACGGCAGCGACACCGACCCGACCTCGGCACCCGCGGCCGCGAGCGCGTCCGAAGCGCGCACCACGGCATCGCGCACGGCCGGCTCGATGCCGTCGGCGGCCACCATCTCGTCGATCAGGCCGACACGCAACCCGCGCACGTCGCTTCCCGTCTCCAACGACGGGCGGGCGCCGGGCATCGATGTCGAGTCGCACGGGTCGTGCGCCCAAATGGTCTCGAGCAACAGCGCCGAGTCGTCGATGTTCGACGCGAACGGCCCGATCTGATCGAGGGACGACGCGAACGCGATGAGGCCGTAACGGGAAACGGTGCCGTATGTCGGCTTGGCACCGACGACGCCGCACAGGGCCGCCGGCTGGCGGATGGAGCCTCCCGTGTCCGAGCCGAGTGCGAGCGTCGCGAACCCGGCCGCGACCGCAGCCGCGGACCCTCCACTGGAGCCCCCGGGCACGCGTGTGAGGTCGTGGGGGTTACGCGTCGGCCCGAACGCGGAATTCTCGGTGGACGAGCCCATCGCGAACTCGTCGAGGTTCGTCTTGCCCACGATCACTGCACCTGCCGCCCGGACGCGGTCGATGACCGTGGCGTCGTACGGGGGCTTCCACTCGTCGAGGATGCGCGAAGAGCACGTCGTGGGGATACCCCGCGTGCACATGTTGTCCTTGACCGCGATCGGGACCCCGGCGAGCGGCCCTTTGTCGTCGGACGCGTCGACGGCGTCCGCCGCGGCACGTGCCTGGTCGGCCATCACGAGGTTGAACGCGTGGATCTCGCCTTCGCGTTCATCGATACGCGACAGGTGCTCTTCGAGCACGTCGCGCGCCGACCGCCGGCCGGCGCGCACGCCGGCGGCGATCTCGACGGCGGAAGTCACGGCGCCTCGCCCAGGATGCGTGGGACGCGGAAGCGGCCGTCCTCGGCTTCGGGCGCCTCGGCAAGCACCTCGTCGCGCGGCAGGCCCGTACGCGCTTCGTCCGGCCGCAGGACGTTCACGAGTGGGAGCGGATGCGCCGTCGGTGGCACGTCGGCCGTTCGGAGCGCGGAGACCTCGGCGGCATGATCGAGGATGGCGCCGAGCTCGTGCGTCAGCGCTTCGACCTCGGCCTCGGTCAGCGCGAGGCGTGCGAGCCGCGCGACATGCTCGACATCCTGCCGGGTGATGCGAGCCGCCATCGGGAGGAATCTACTTGTAGGGGTCGAGCTTGCTGAGCGGTAGCGACCACCACTCCCCCGGTGCCGGGGACCATTCCGGATCGGGATAGATGCAGTTCACCGGGCACGCCGGCAGGCACTTGTCGCACCCGCTGCACAACTCCGGGACGATCACCACGTCGGCGCCGTGGTTGAAGATGGCGCCGAATTGCGGCGGGCAATGGCGAAGGCACGCGTCGCAATTGATGCACTCCGACATCTCGATGCGCAGCGGGTCGTTCCTCCACTTCGGGTTCCGTTCGTGTGTCTCGATGCGCTCGAGCCGAGTTCCTGCGGCCACCTCTGCAGGCTAACGGGCCGCTTCGGCAGCGGAACTCGCCGGTGGCGCGGCTCGACCTCCTGCGCACCCGTCCCCTACGATGCCGGGCCGCATCGATCAGGAGGCAAGGGTGGCCGAGAAGCAGAAATTTCTCTCCGATGGGTGGTTCGACGCGGCCGAGAAGTTGATCGGAGAGCACGCGACGAGCGCGCCGCCGACCACGAACCTCGTGATGAATCTCGAGGTGACCGACGACGCCAACACGATCGAGTTCTTCATGGGCGCGAAGGACGGTGAGACGCTGTTCGGCAAGGGCAAGAACGAGAGCGCCGACCTCACGCTCTCCACGGACATCGATACCGCTCGCGCGGTGTTCGTCTCGGGCGATCAGCAGGCCGGGATGCAGGCGTTCATGGCCGGGAAGGTCCGCGTCCAGGGCGACATGACCAAGCTGATGATGGCCCAGGCCGGCGGTGGCGGCGCGAATCCCGCGCTCACCCAGGCGTTGCAGGACATCACCGAGTAGCAGCCCGCGCCCGGGGGGACGCCTCGGAGGTCCGCGTCAGAGGGTGATCGTCGCGTCGTCGACCGTCGTGGGCCGCCACGCCGCACCGTCACCCGCCTCGGCTGCCAACAGCTCGATCGGATCCCAGCGCGCGGTCGTCACCAACGCCTCGACGTCTCGCCACCGCGCGGGAGGTCCCGGCCGCAAGGGGCGCCCGAAACCGTTGCCGGGACGCTCGAACGGCGGTCGCCGTGTTGCGCCGTGGGCCGGTCGGCGGGTCACGCCGACCACCTCGACATCTCGCAGCCTCGGTCCATGGTTACCCCCACATCACTGCCGCCCGGCAGGGGAAGAGTTCGCCCAGTTCTATCCACTTTTACGCTTCGCTGCCGCTCTGCGTGCAAGCTTCGGTGGAAGATACGACAGAGCGCGCGCGCTGACAAGGGCACAAATGGCACTGTTTCCCAGGTGCCGCGGCGATTGAAAGCCTGTTCGCGGCTTTCGCCAAGAAACGTCTAGGCCGCGCGACTCATTTGGCCAATGTGGCAAGAGTCATAAAGAGTCATTTCGGCGAGGGCGGCACGAGCTTCGAGGCTTCGCCCTCGAGCTCCTTCACCGTCCAGCGGTCGCCCTTGTCGATGACCTCGGCTCCTCGCCACGACTGCGCGCGCTGCACCTTGCCGCCCTGGACCATGAAGCACTCGCCGGTGATCGGGCAATCGGCGGTCGCGAGATATGCGACGAACGGCGACACGTTCGCGGGGTCCCACACGTCGAAGCCCTCTTCGGGTGCTTTGACCGCTTCGGACAGCCCCGGCGTCGCCTCGGTGAGCCGGGTGCGGGCGCCGGGTGCGATCGCGTTGGAGCGGACGCCGTAGCGCGACAGCTCCTTCGCGCACACCTGTGAAAGCGTCGCGATGCCGCTCTTGGCGGCGTCGTAGTTCGCCTGGCCCGGGTTCGCGAACAGTCCGGATGTGGAGGTCGTGTGGATGATCGACGCCTTGACCGCCTTGCCGCTCTTCGTCTGCTCGCGCCAGTAGACGGCGGCATGTCGCGTCGGCGCGAAGTGGCCCTTCAGGTGCACGGCGATCACCGCGTCCCACTCACCCTCGGTCATGTTGATGATCACCCGGTCGCGCAGGATCCCCGCGTTGTTGACGAGAACGTGCAGGGCGCCGTACGTGTCGATGGCCTGCCGGACGAGCCGTTCCGCGCCGTCCCAATCGGCGACGTTCTCGCCGTTCACGACGGCATCGCCGCCCATGGCCTTGATCTCTTCGACGACCTGCATCGCGGCACTCGGGTCACCGCCCTCGCCGTGCATGTCGCCGCCGAGGTCGTTGACCACGACCTTGGCGCCTTCGGCGGCGAACAGCAGCGCGTGCTCACGGCCGAGACCGCGCGCCGCACCGGTGATGATCGCAACCCGTCCGTCGAGTGCACCCATCGGTCGTCTCCCTGATGAAGTAGGAGAGCGAATCGTATGTAGGGCTCGCGGCGGGCGCTACCCGCAGAGCAGGTTGCCGAAGATGTTGCCGGTGGGGCTGAGCCTCACGACGATGCTCGATCCGCGTTTGACCTTCGTGCTCGGGCAGGGGTTCTGGGCCGCCACGAGGTCGGTGGGTTGATAGGTGCCGTGTATCTCGAGCTTGAGACCCTGGGCCGCGACCGCGCGCGACGCCTCGTTGGGCGTGAGGTTGTAGAGGTTCGGGACAATGACCGTGTCGGGCCCCTTGCT
>DASQHW010000512.1:0-6090 GCA_035631895.1 Acidimicrobiia bacterium
CTTGCGCTCGTGATCGCGTACTCCGCGAAGCCACCGAGCCCCACACCACGGAGGACCGGTTGACCGTGGCGCGACAGCGGCGTGTGACCATCGAGCAGGGTTCCTGTCGTGAGCGTCGCTGCGTTGACGCAGCATCCGTACTCGCCGCGCAGACACCAATAGCACTCGTTGCACGACGGCACCGGCGTGAGCACGACCTTGTCGCCGGGCGTCACCGAGGTGACACCCGCGCCCACCTGTTCCACGACGCCCGCCGCCTCGTGCCCGAGCACGGTGGGCTGCTGCACGCCGAATGTGCCGTTCTGCAACGAGAGATCGGAGTGGCACACGCCGCAGTTCGTCACGCGCACGAGCACTTCACCGGCGCGTGGCTCGTCGATGTCGATGTCGTCGACGACGTTGAGGGGCTTCTCCGACGCTTCGAGCAGGGCTGCGCGCATGTCCGCACGGTACCGGGGCGGTTCGCTCGGCGACCACCCCGTCGCCGTGACCCCGCGCGCTGCGCCGGCCGTTCGCTAGCGTCCGCGACCGGTGGACGCGACAACCGACATCCTCGACCTCTGGGTCAACCTCGTCACCGAGCAGCTCGCGGAGAATTTCGTCCGCCAAGAGGGCTACGAGGGAGTGCCCGGCTACCTCGGCAGCGGTGGGCCGGTCGGGGTCGAGTCACTGCTCGCGACAATGGACGACCTCGGCGTGGCAACGGGTGTCTTCACCGGCGGCCTCGATCGCAACACCGACAGGTTGCTCGAGATCTGTGACGCGTACCCCGGCCGTTTCCTCGTCGCCGGCGGCGTGGGTGACCCGTCGCGGCCCGGTCGCCAGGTGCGCCGGATCCGTGAGCTCGCGCAGCACCCGGCGTTCCGCATGGTGCGCGTGATGCCGCTCGCCTCGCAGGTTCCCACGAACGACGCTCGTCACTACCCGGTGTATCAGGTCTGCGAGGAGCTCGGTCTGCCGTGCGGGATCAATGCCGGCATCCCGGGACCGCGAGTGCGATCACGGGTGCAGCATCCCGAGCTGCTCGAGGACGTGCTGATCGACTTCCCTGATCTCACGGTGGTCGTCGCGCACATGGGACACCCCTACGAAGAGCTCCTCATGAACTACATGCGCAAGTGGCGGAACCTCTACCTCTCGTGCACCGCGTATGCACCCAGGTACATGGACCCGAGCCTCGTGCAGTTCATGAACACCCGGACGTACCGCGGCCGGGTCCTCTGGGGCAGCGACGAGCCGTGGTTCCCGATGCGCCGCTCGCTCGCCGAAGCGAAGGACCTGCCCCTCGACGACGAGGCGATGGCCCTGTTCCTCGGCGGCACCGCCCGGCGCCTGCTCGACGCCACGAACCTCTAGCTGCTCGCCCGTTCCGCGCGTAGTGGCTTGCTCGAATTCCGTTGACGGCCGCGATCACTCGCCGACAGCACGGCCTTCCGGAGCCGCACGCTCTTGGGTGTCACTTCGACGCACTCGTCGTCGGTGATGAACTCGAGCGCCTGCTCCAGCGACATCACCCGCGGCGGGACGAGACGGACGAGGTCGTCGGAGCCACTCGCCCGGTGGTTCGTGAGCTGCTTCTCCTTCGTCGGGTTGACGTCCATCTCGTCGGCACGAGCGTTCTCGCCGACGATCATCCCCTCGTACACCTCGACGCCCGGGCCGACCAGCATCGCGCCGCGCTCCTGCAGGTTCATCAAGGCGTAGGCGGTCGTCAGGCCGCGCCGATCCGCGACGAGGCTCCCCTGCGGACGCGTCCGTAGCTCGCCGAACCACGGCGCCCAGCCGTCGAACACGTGGTGCAGCATGCCGGTGCCGCGCGTCTCGGTCATGAACTCGGTGCGAAAGCCGATGAGGCCGCGCGCCGGCACGCGGAAGTCCATGCGCACCCAGCCGGTGCCGTGGTTGACCATCTGCTCCATGCGGCCCTTGCGCAGCGCGAGGAGCTGCGTGACGACACCGAGATAGTCCTCGGGGACGTCGACGGTCAGCAGCTCGACCGGCTCGCAGCGCTTGCCCTCGATCTCCCGGATCACCACCTGCGGCTTGCCCACTGTGAGCTCGAACCCTTCGCGCCGCATCGTCTCCACCAGCACCGCGAGCTGGAGCTCGCCGCGACCTTGCACCTCCCACGCGTCGGGCCGTTCGGTCGGCAGCACGCGCAGCGAGACGTTGCCGACGAGCTCCTGCTGCAGACGCGTCTCGACCTGTCGGGCAGTGACGCGAGTTCCCTCCTTGCCCGCGAGCGGCGACGTGTTGATGCCGACCGTCATCGACAGGCTCGGCTCGTCGACGACGAGCGGCGGCAGCGGTTGCGGGTCGTCCGCGGCTGCGAGCGTCTCGCCGATCGTGATGTCTGCGAAACCGGCGACGGCGATGATGTCACCCGGGCCCGCTGCCTCTACCGGCACGCGGTCGAGCGCATCGGTCATGAAGAGCTCGGACAGTCGGGCCCGTTCGATCGTGCCGTCGATCCGGCACCACGCGACCTGCTCGCCCTTGCGGACGTCACCGTTGCGCACACGACACAGAGCCAGCCGCCCGAGATATGGCGACGCGTCCAGGTTCGTGACGAGCGCCTGGAAGGAGTGCCCCTCGTCGTACTCGGGCGCCGGGATGTGCTCGAGGACGAGCTCGCACAGCGGTTTGAGGTCGCTGCCCTCGACACCCGGCTCGAGCGACGCCCAACCGGCACGTGCGTTGGCGTAGACGATCGGGAATTCGATCTGGTGCTCGTCCGCGCCGAGATCGATGAAGAGGTCGTACACCTCGTCGACCACCTCGGTGATGCGGGCGTCGGGCCGGTCGACCTTGTTCACGACGAGGATCACCGGCAAACGCGCTTCCAGCGTCTTACGGAGCACGAACCTCGTCTGCGGGAGTGGTCCTTCGCTGGCATCGACCAGCAACAGCACACCGTCCACCATCGCAAGCGCCCGCTCCACCTCGCCGCCGAAGTCCGCGTGCCCGGGCGTGTCGACGATGTTGAGGGTGACGTCGCCGTACCGGACGGCGGTGTTCTTGGCGAGGATCGTGATGCCCTTCTCGCGCTCGAGATCGTTCGAGTCGAGGACGCGCTCGTTGACGTCCTGGTTCTCACGGAACGCGCCCGACTGCCACAACAACGCGTCGACCAGCGTCGTCTTGCCGTGATCGACGTGGGCAACGATCGCGAGATTTCGCAGCTCTTCGCGCCTGGGCATCGGGACAGTCTACGGGGCGTGTGCAGGGTCCCGGGTTCCGCACCCCGCACACGCCCGTAGGGCTACGCGGTACGCGTGATCCCGAACGGGTTGTGCGCCGGGTGAACCCCGTTGCTTCCGATCGAGATCCTTGCTGCCGGCACCCGGCGACCATCCGACAAGAACAGGAAGTTCAGCGACGGCGCGCAACTCGTCCTGAAGTCGAACCCGTCGAGGCGGCCGTAGTTGTTGAAGCGGAACAGGATGGTGTGCTTGTCGGGGCCCACCTTGAGGTGGTCGTTGCGCTCGAGCCCGACCGGCGTGACGTCGACCAGCGCACCGCGTGTTTCGACGACACCCGAGAACACGCGGTCGTGCAATGTGTTGTGGGTCACACGCACGTGCCATCCGTCGTCGTTGTGCCACACCGCGACGCCTGCGCTCCGCGCGGGGGCGCCTTGCGCGAATGCCGGCCACCGGTCGTCCGCGGCGTTCGGGAGGCACGTCGTGGACGGTGTCGTCGACGAGGTGCCCGACGCGACGGCTGCGGTCGCAGCCGTGCCCACCACCAGCGCCGCCATGACACCGGTTGCTGCAATCTTCTTGAGGTTCATCGGTTGTCCTTCCGGAGATCGAGGGGATCCTTCCTGGAGGAGCGTCGCCCGACTATGTGAGAGGACTGCGAAGCCCGCATTACCGTCGGCCCATGCTCGAGGTGATCGGGCCGGGGTTCGGCCGCACCGGCACGATGTCGTGCAAGGCCGCGCTCGAGCAGCTCGGCTTCGGGCCCTGCTACCACATGATCGAGGTCTACGCGAACGAGGGTCACGTCGCCGCGTGGACGCGCGCGATCAACGGCGAGACGCTCGACACCGAAGGCATCTTCGCCGGCTACCGGTCCACGGTTGACTGGCCGGCCTGCTCGTTCTGGAAGCACTTGGCCCGGGAGAACCCCGCCGCCAAGGTCGTGCTCACGCGGCGCGACCCCGACGCATGGTTCGAGAGCATGACGAACACGATCTTCAAGGCACTGCGCGCCGAGACCGACGACGAACAGCTCAGGCGCTGGCGGGCGGCGACACGCCGGCTGATCTTCGAGCAGACGTTCGGGAACGACTTGACGCGCGACCACGTCGTCCGCGTGCTGCGTGCGCACGAGCGCGACGTGATCGCGTCAGTGCCCGAGTCGCAGTTGTTGGTCTTCGACGTGGCAGAGGGTTGGCCGCCGTTGTGCGGGTTCCTCGGCGTGCCGATCCCCGACACCCCGTTCCCGCGCGCGAACTCGACCTCCGAGTTCCGCGTCTGGACAGGCCTCGACGAGCCGGAGTGAATCACCGCATCCGCACGCCACGGGCAGGGGCACGAGGACTCGGGGGCCGCCGGCCCATCGAGCGATCGGTACGCTGCGAGCGGTGACTGAGCTGCCGGCGATCGACATCGACGTGCCGTTCGAGCGGGTCGCGCTCGAAGGTGGTTCGTGGTTCGACATCGCCCGCGGCTGGTTGCGCGGCGCCGACGCCTTGTACGCACACCTCGAGTCCACGGTCATGTGGCAGCAGGGCCGCGTGTGGCGCTACGAGCGGCACCTCGAGGAACCGCGGCTCGGCGCCGTCGGTACCCTCCGCAATCCGCATCATCCCGTGCTCGCCGATGCACAGCTCGCGATTCAGGCGCGCTACAAGGCGCGCTTCGACGGGTTCGGGCTGCAGTACTACCGCAACGCACGCGACAGCGTCGCGTTGCATCGTGATCGCGAGATGCGCTGGCTGGACGACACGATCGTCGCGATATTGACGACGGGCGCGCGGCGGCCGTTCCTCGTCCAGCCGCGGCGTACCCATGGCGCGTCGACCGCGCAAGACCTGGCACCCGGTCCGGGCGACCTCATGGTCTTCGGAGGGCGCTTCCAGGCCGACTATCTCCACGGCGTACCCAAAGTGCGGCACGCGGTGCGGGGCCGTATCTCGGTGCAGTGGCGTTACACGACCGGGCGCGGCAAGCCGGAGATGACGCCGGGCTACTACGCGCCGCGTGAGTTCTCGAAGCCGTCTCGGGCGCGGAGGTGATCGATGAGCATTCCCGTCTCCCTCGACGAGCTGCGTGACGTCGCCGCGGACCAGGCGCCGTTCGCGTACCTGTTGACCGTGACCGAAGACGCGACGGCGCACGCCGTGGCGGTGAAGGTGTTGATCGACGACGGCGTCGTGTCGTGCGACGCCGGGAAGGGCTCGTGCGCCAATGCGTCGGCCCGGCCCGACGTCTCGCTCTTGTGGCCGCCCGCGACGGCAAACGACTACTCGCTCATCGTCGACGGCCGAGCCTCGGTCGACGGCTCGACGGTACGCGTCGTGCCGTCGCGTGCCGTGCGGCACCGGCCCGCGCCCGGCGGCGGCAACGACTGCGTCCCGATTCCGCTCGACTGAGCGGAACGCGAATCAATACAGGTCGACGGGGATCGTCGCGCCGCCCTCGACCTTCACGTACAGCGTCGCGATCTCGGGCCGGATCGCAGGCGCGAACTCGCGGGCGAGCCGCGTGACTGCGCCGGGCTCCATCGCGAGCGGCAACGCCTCCATCTCCTCGGGCGCGGGGTCCAGGCCGGCGTACCGATAGCCGGTGTCGTCCTCGAGCGACACCACGGCGACCGGGAGCGACTCTTCGTAGGACCCCTGCACGCGCCTGAGCGCAAACTGCACGACGATGGCCTCGAGCCAGAGCTCGACGCTGAGCACGAGAAAATGGCGGCCGTCTGCGAGGGAGCAGCCGCGACCGACCGAGACGACTCGTATCGCGTCCTCGTCGTAGTAATCGCCGAACATCGAACGACGTTCAGCGATCGCCGGAGACATCGCCGGCCATCGGCCGGGTTCCGCGTCGCTCACTGTCGCGGTACGCCGTCTCTGCCATCCGG
>DASQHW010000513.1:0-3299 GCA_035631895.1 Acidimicrobiia bacterium
CTCGTCGACGACCTTTCCAATTGGTATGTGCGGCGCTCGCGTCCGCGGTTTTGGAAGTCATCCGATCCCGGCGCCCACGCGAGCCTGCACCGTGTGCTCACCGTGCGCTCCCAGCTGCTCGCGCCGTACTGCCCGTTCCTCACGGACGAGATGTACCGGAATCTCGCCGGCAGTGACGATTCGGTGCACCTCACCGACTGGCCCGCGTACGACGAAGACGCGATCGACGACGCGCTCGAGGCCGAGATGGCACTGGCGCGCACGCTGGTGTCGCTCGGACGCGCCGCACGCGCCGACGCGCGGATCGGCGTGCGACAACCGTTGCCCCGCGCGATCGCGTTGATGACTGCCGGCGAGCAGCTACGCGACGAAGTCGTGCGCGAGATCGCGGACGAGCTGAACGTGAAACACTTCGAAGTCGTTGCATCCCTCGAAGGGCTGCTGTCGTATCGCGTCGTCCCGAACTTCCGCGCGCTCGGACCGCGGCTCGGGAAGTTGGCGCCGCGCGTGAAGGAGCTCCTCGAGCACGTCGACGGGTCCGTCGTGCGGCGGGCGTTCGACGAACAGGGCAGCTACACACTCGACGTCGACGGTACGTCCGTGGCCCTGGCGCCCGACGACGTCGAGATCCGCGCCGAGCAGCACGAAGATCTCACGCTCGCACAGGACGGCCCGCACGCGGTCGCGCTCGATCTCACGCTCGACGACGACCTCCGGGCCGAGGGATTGGCGCGCGAGCTGATCCGTGCGCTGAACGACCTGCGCAAGAGCAACGGGTTCGCACTCGCCGACCGGATCACCGTGAAGCTCCGGGCGCCCGCACGCATCGCGGCGGCCGCCAACGCACACCACCCGTGGATCCAGGCGGAGGTGCTGGCGATCGACTTCGAGGTCGACGAGGGTGCCGTGCCCGGCGCCGGCAATGCCGTCGTCGACGGCGAACCCGTCCACGCCGAGCTCCAGCGCGCCTGAACGGATCAGCGGCGGCGGCGGAAGACGTCGCGGAACGTGCCCCGGTCGGCGTCCTGGTCGAAGAAACTCTCGTCGCCGGTGGGGTCGTTCTCGTCGCGAGGCCCGAGTGGCGCGTCGTCGTGCACCGCGTCGCGCAACGTCGCGAAGAACGCGTCGTCGTCGAGCACGTCTGCGTCGCGCCCGTCGTTGCCGAGCAGGTCGACCGGACCGGGTGCGCTCTGTTGCGGCGGCCTCGGCACCTGCCTCTCGGCAGATTGCTCGGGCGGTGCAGACGTGCCTGCATCGGGGCCGGCCGCGTCTTGTTGCGTCTGCCCCCGAGGGGTGATCGTCGCGTTCTTCGACTGCTCGAACAGTGTGCGGACATCGACCTCGTGCGTGGCCGCGTTCCCGCCGCCGCGCTCGGGCGGCGGGCTCGAGCTCGCAGCCACGTTCTTGTCGGGCGCCGCCGGAGATTCGCCCGGCGCCGGCGAGGGTGCGGCGGCCGGTGCAGGTGCCGGCTGCGGTGTGGACGTGGTCGACGGTGTGTCTCGATGCGCGCCGCCCTGCTGCCCCGGCATCGCGACCTCCGAGGGCTCCGGACGCGTCCCCGGCGCGCTCGTCTGGCGCGAACGCAGCGCGGAGAGATCAGCCTCGAGGGCGCGCATCATGCGCTCGCGGTACTCCACCTCGAAGCGCGTGAGCGCCTCGACATCGGCGAGCAGGGACTCGCGCCGGCCGGCGAGCTCGAGAATCTCCTCCTCGAGGCGCCGGCGCTCGGCCTCACCCTTGCGGCGCGCGTCGGCCTCGCCTTCTGCGAGGAGTCGACGCGATTGGATGTCGGCGTCGTCGAGCATCTGCCGCGCCTTGGCGGTCGCCTCGGCCACCGCCTCGTCCGCGGCACGCTGGGCGAGCAGGAGCGTGCGGTGCAGGACGTCCTCGGTCTCGCGTGTCCGGCCCGCCTCGCTCTGGGCCGATGCGAGCCGTTCGGTCAACTGCTGCAGGCGCTCGGTCGTTGCCTCGATCGTGCCCGCGGCCCGCTCGAGGAGGTCGTTCACCTCGTCGCGGTTGTAACCGCGCAGCGACTCTCGGATCTCGACGTCCCGAAGCTCACGGGGGCTGATTTCCATCGCACCACTGTAGACCGGCCACTCGCGGTGGTGGAGCACCCCCGGACACGCGATTCAGCGACAGACGATCGTGCGCAGTATGCCGAGCGCCAAGAACAAAACGAGGAACGACAGATCGAACATGCCCGCGGGCGGGATGACGCGCCGCAGCGGGGCCAACACGGGCTCGGTCAAGTCGAGGAGCACGCGGTAGACCGATGCCAGTGACGTTCCCGGACGAACCGGGAACCAGGACATGATGGCGCGGGCGAACAACACGACCATGTAGGCCGTGACAACTGCGCAGATGACTGTCACGAGCGTGATGCGCGGTACAGGCCGCGAGCCTGCAAGCGCTCCTTCTCCTCTTCGGAGACTTCCACGTTCGACGGCGTCAGCAGGAAGACCTGGTCGGCCGCCTTCGACATCGTGCCGTTCAATGCGTATGCGAGACCGCTCGAGAAGTCGATCAGGCGCCGCTGCAGATCCCTGTCGACGCCCTGCAGGTTGAGGATGACCGGCTGACCTGCCTTCAGGCGATCGCCGACCTCCTGCGCGTCGTTGAAGCCCTTGGGTTCCATCACGTGCACGCGAGTCGCGGGCATGGGGATCGGCTTCACCGCGGCAGGCCGCGGCACCGCAGGTGCTGCCGATGGGCTCGCGTCGTCGCGTTCCCGGCGGCTGCGTATCACGGTGAGCGGGCTGGACTCCGGCGGCGCGGGCGCGGTGACCGTCGCGGTCGCGCGGGCAGGCTGACGCGTCGACGGCGCAACCGGCTCGCCGTACTCGTCGACGTAGTACTCGTCGTCGCCGTAATACTCTTCGTCGTCGACGAGGCCCAGCCAGACCATCGTCTTGTGGAAGACCGACATGCCGGAGTCCCTTCTGATGTGTCCCAGTCACCTTGATTTGGGTCGCAGGGAGTGGTGCGTCGGAGGGTCAGACTCCTGCGAGAGATTATCGTCGCGCGTCGGAATCGGCCGGACGCGGACCGAAGATGGCGCTGCCGACTCGAACCATCGTGGCCCCGGCGCGGATCGCACGCTCGTAGTCGCCGCTCATGCCCATCGAGCAGGTGGCGAGCCCGAGCTCGTCGGAGAGCCGGCGGAGCGTCACGAAGATCGGCGTCGGATCACCGGCCTCCGGCGGCACCGTCATGAGACCCTCCACGGCGAGCCCGTGCGCCCGGCAGGCGGCGACGAGGGCCGCCGTATCGGAGGGGGCGCAACCCCCCTTCTGCTC
>DASQHW010000514.1:0-8530 GCA_035631895.1 Acidimicrobiia bacterium
GGATGAAGCCCGCGGCGTTCACCCGGCGGCCGAGCCACGCGGCCGCGAAACGCGCGGCGGTCTTGGGATCGTTGCTCGGTGGTGCGGCCGGCGCGGGATGCGCGACGGCGAGCACCAGACCGGCAACGAGGAGGAACGCGGCAACCCTTCGCATCGGGTGTCCTTTCCAACTCGTGCCGAGTCGACAGGTTCGGACAGCCCGACGATGTCGAGCGCTCCACCCGTAGACCACGACGGTGTCTTGGGAGCCGCCCCCGGCGGGTATCCCGGCTCGCCGAGCGCCTGGGGGGCGCCCTGCCTACGGTTGCGGGTCAGCGCCGGAATTCGACCGGACTTCCCCCGCGTGGGAGCTCGGTCATCGGAGCACGGCCGGGCGGCGCGCGTCAAACTGCAGCGCATGGATGTCGATCTCCCTGCCGAGGATGATCCGCGCCGTCTCGAGGTCCGCGCCTGGTTCACGTCGCACCCGAACCCGTCACCACGTGAGCTCGTCGACGCCGGGTTCGTGGTCCCGCACTGGCCGCGTCCGTACGGCCTCGACGCCGATCCCGCGTTGCAGCTGATCATCGAGGACGAGATGCGCCGCGCCGGAGTCTCGAGACCGGTCAACCCCATCGGCATCGGCCACTGCGGGCCGATTCTCGTCGCGCTCGGGAACGACGAGCAGAAGCACCGTTACCTGTGGCCGATGCTGACCGCCGAAGAGCTCTGGTGCCAGCTGTTCAGCGAACCGGGCGCCGGATCGGACCTCGCAAGCCTGTCGACGCGTGCGGAGCGCGACGGCGAAGTGTATGTCGTGAACGGGCAGAAGATCTGGACGTCACTCGCACAGCAGGCGAAGTTCGGCATTCTCATCGCGCGCACCCGCACCGACGTCTCGAAGCACCGCGGCATCTCGTACTTCATCGTGCCGATGGACCTCCCGGGCATCGAGATCCGGCCGATACGCAGCATGACGGGCGAGGGTGGCTTCGGTTTCAACGAGGTGTTCTTCACCGACGTGCGCGTCCCCGCCGGGAACCTCATCGGTGAGGAGAACCTCGGCTGGGGAATGGCGAAGACGACGCTCGCCAACGAGCGGGTGTCGTTGTCGACCGGTGGCGGGCTGCAATGGGGCTACGGGCCCAGCGCGCGGGATCTCGTCTCGCATTTCCGTTCCGGTGGCGGCGTGGCCGACCCGGTGCGGCGCCAGCAGATCGTCGACGCGTACATCGAAGGGGAGATCCTCCGCTATCACCGCATGCGCATGATCTCCGCCGCCGTGAACAAGAAGCCCGGACCCGACGCGTCGTTGCGCAAGGCGCTGGCCGACCCGCACGGCCGGCGCGTGTTCACGCTCGCGAAGGACGTGATGGGCGCGCACGGTCTCCTGGAGACCAACGGCGTGCTCGGCGCCGAGTGGGACCGGGGCTTCCTTTTCTCCCCCGCGCTGACGATCGGCGGCGGCACGAGCGAGGTACTCCGCAACATCATCGGGGAACGCCTCCTCGGCCTGCCCCACGATCCCGAAGTGGCGTGACGCCCGCCCGCGGTTACGTGCCGGTCAGGTGCGCGACGAGGGGGCCGAAGTCGCGCGCCTTCTCGCCGGGGACGACGGTGTACGAGTAGCCCCACCGGTCTCGTCGTTCCTGCAAGCGGTCCGCGCACTCCGCCGTCGAACCTATGAGCGCCAACGGCGAGTTGAGCACGTCCTTGGGATCGGCGCTGAACAGCTGAGCCACGACGTCGGCAACTCCCGCAGTGTCGTCGGTGATCTCGGCGGCCGCGAGCCATGCATTCAGCTCGAGCGCGTCGAATCGCGCACCCGCGCCCTCGCGTACCCAACCGACCTTCTCGTCGATGCGCTCCGGGAGTGCGTCATGCGCAGCGTCGACGTCGATCTCTCCGGAATGGATCGACGCGTTCACCCCGACGATGTCGGCCGTCGCGCCCGCGAATCGCAACACCCGGCGGGCTCCCCCGCCGATGAGGATCGGTGGGCCGCCCGGGGTGTACGGATGCGGCGTCCCCGGCAGGTCCGTGATCGCGTAGTGCCGGCCTGCGAACGACACCGGCTGCCCGGCGAACAACGCCTTCAGGATGCGCGTGTGCTCGATCATGCGGTCGACGCGCACCTTCGGCGGATCCATGACGATGCCGGAACGGTCGTAGTCGAGCCGCTTCCACCCCGCCCCGAGACCGACCTCCAAGCGGCCTTCCGAGAGCAGGTCGATCGTCGCGAGCTCGCGCGCGAGCACGGCCGGGTGGCGGAAGTCGCAGTCGAGCACCAGCGAGCCGACGCGCAGCGTCGTCGTCACGACCACGGCGCTCGCCATCGCCGCGATCGGTCCCAGCCCTTCGTCGAAATGGTCCGGCACGAACAGCGTGGAGTAGCCGAGCGCTTCGACCTCACGCACCGAGTCGGCCCAGGACCGGCCGTCGAAGGGCTCGTGCAGCTCGATGCCGAACCGGAACGGGTGCACGGTCATGACGACGTGCTCGTGCGCCTTCCCGGCGGGTACTTCACCGGCATGTGCTTGATGCCTGCGATGAAGTTCGAGCGCAGGGGTTGCGCCTCCCCGGCTCGTTCGATCGTCGGCACGCGCTTTGCCATCTCCTCGAGCAGCACGTAGATCTCCATGCGCGCGAGGTTGGCGCCGAGGCAGTGATGCGGGCCTCCGCCGCCGAAGCCGACGTGCTCGTTGGGCGACCGGAGAATGTCGAACGTGAACGGCTCGTCGAACACGTCCTCGTCACGATTCGCAGAGATGTACCAGATGCTGACCTTGTCGCCCTCTTCGAGCTTCTGACCGCGCAGCTCCGTGTCACGCGTGACGTTGCGGCGGAAGTACATGACCGGTGATGCCCACCGCACGATCTCTTCAGTGGCCGAGTGGGCGCGCGACGGGTCCTCGACGAGCAACTGGTATTGGTCGGGGAAGTCGCAGAACGCTTTGATGCCGTGCGAGATCGAGTTCCGCGTCGTCTCGTTTCCTGCAACGGCGATCAGCAGGAAGAACAGATTGAAGTCCATCTCCGTGAGACGGTCGCCGTCGATCTCCGCGTCGAGCAGCGCGGTGATGATGTCGTCGCGGGGCTCGTTGCGCCGCTGGGCGGCCAACTCGTTCGCGTACATGAACATCTCGACCTGCGCGTTCATGACCTCCTCCTGGGAGACCATGTACTCCGGGTCCTCGGAACCGATCATGCGGTTGCTCCACTCGAAGAGCTTGTGCCGGTCGGCCATCGGCACACCGAGCATCTCCGCGATGACCTGCAGTGGCACTTCGGCCGCGACGTCGACGACGTAGTCGCAGCCACCCTGCTCGATCACGTCGTCGAGGATCTGGGAGGTGAGCTCGCGGATGTGCGGCTCGAGCATGCGCATCTGGCGCGGCGTGAACCCCCGGTTGACGAGCTTGCGGTATCGCGTGTGCTCCGGTGCGTCCATCGTCAGCATGAGGTTGCCGCCCTGCTCGAAGTTCACCTCCACCTCGGGCTCCTCGAGCACCACGACGCCCCCGCGCTTCTGGTCCGACGAGTACGTGGCGCCGTCACGTCCGACGGTGACGACGTCGTCGTACTTCGTCACCACCCAGAAGCCGGGGCCGTTCGGCTCCGGATGCTTGTACACCGGCGCGTTCTGGCGGAGGTAGGTGAACCAGTCGTGGGGCACGCCCTGCGCGAAGCGGTCGCGGTCCAGAAGGTCGATGTCGCTGAGATCCATGGGGGCATGGTAACGATGACGCCGTGGCCGATCGAGTTGCCTTCGTCACCGGGGCCAGCAGGGGCATCGGCAAGGCCATCGCGGTGCATCTCGCGCGCGCGGGCTACGACGTTGCCATCCTGGCGCGCACACGGAACGAGGGTGAGGCGCGCGAGCACTCCTCCACCGTCGCACGCTCGGACACGTCGCCGCTGCCCGGCAGCCTTGCCACGACCGCGACGTCAATTCGCGCGGAAGGACGTGACGCGCTGGTGCTGGCGGGTGACCTTCTCGAACGCGCGTCGCTCGGTGCGGCAGCGGCCACGGTGCTCGAACGATGGGGTCGCGTCGACGTCCTCGTCAACAACGCGCGCTACATCGGTCCCGGGCACATGGACCGCTTCCTCGACACGCCACTCGACCTGCTGGACAAGCACCTCGACGCGAACGTGATGGCACCGCTCGTCCTCACACGGTTGTTGCTCCCGCACATGACGGCGCGCGGCTCCGGGCTGATCGCGAACGTCACCTCCGGCGTCGCGTGGATGGAGCCGAAGGCGCCGGCCGGTGCGGGCGGTTGGGGGCTCGGCTATGCGATCTCCAAAGGTGCGCTGCACAGGGTCGCGGGTGTGCTGCACGCGGAGGTGTTCGACCGCGGCATCTCGTGCGTGAACGTCGAGCCCGGCTACGTCGCGACGGAACGCATCGCGCAGGACATGGCAGGGTTCGGCTATGACGCCGCCGCCGGTGCGCCGCCGGATGCGATCGGGGCTGCGGTCGCGTGGCTCGCCACCGGCGATCGAGCGCGGGCGTGGAGCGGCAAGGTGTTCCCGGCGCAGGACGTGTGTGCCCGCGAGAAACTTCTCCCCGGTTTCGTGCCGGTGCCGAATCCCGGTTAGCGGCCGAGCGCCGCAAGCAGGTGCAACGCCTTCATCACGGTCGGAAGGCCCGTACGACGACGCCCGCGTCGTAGTACTCCTGCCACCTGGACACGCGGTCCGCATCGTCGAACGTGAAGAACGTGACGTACCGATTCCGGTAGGCGCGGCCGTTCTCCCGCACGATGCCGTCGCTGTGGTGCTCGGCAATCACGACATGCGAGTCGCGGGTCTCGTGGATCGCGTCGACCGCCATCGAGAACGTCGAGAAGCTGTCACGCGCGAAACGCTGGAAGCCGAGGATCGCTTCCTTGCCGTCGTAGCGCTTCTCCATGCGTCCAGGTGCGAACGGCAACTCCATCACCGCGTCGTCGCTGAAGTACTCGATCAACTCGTCGACACGCATCTCGCCCGCGAGCGAGAGCATCTCGCGCACACGGTCGGCGTTACTCACGGCATCAGGCGGTCACCGCGTCACGGCTTGTCGCGACCGACGACCCACATCGAGAAGAACTGCGAGCCACCGCCGTACGCGTGCCCGAGCGCCTTGCCGGTCTTCAGCTCCACCTGGTAACCGCCGGCGCGCCCGCGTACCTGCTGCGCAGCTTCGCCGAACCGCACCATGCCGCTCGCACCGATCGGATTCGACGAGAGCACACCGCCCGACGGGTTCCACGGGATGTCGCCGTCGGGTGCAGTCGCGCCTTCCTCGGTGAGCTTCCAGCCCTCGCCCTCGCCGCAGAAGCCGAGGTTCTCGAGCCACATCGGCTCGTACCACGAGAACGGGACGTACACCTCCGCGCAGTCGAAGTCGCGTCGGGGGTCGACAACGCCCGCCTGCTCGTACACGTCCTTCGCGCAGTCCTTTCCGGCTTGCGGATTCACCTGGTCCCGACGGGCGAACATCGTCGGCTCGCTGCGCATGGCCATGCCGTGGATCCATGCCGGCGCGTTCGGTGCGGCATCCGCGACCTTCTCACTGCCGAGGACCATCGCCATCGCACCGTCGGAGCTCGGGCACACGTCGAGGTACCGGAGCGGGTCCCACAAGAGGAACGACTCCTCGACCGTCTTCAGGTCGATGTCGGGAAGGTGCAGGTGTGCCTTCGGATTGCGCAATGCCGCCCGGCGGTCCTTCACCGCGACGAGGTGACCGATGTGGCGGGGCGCGCCCGAGCGGTACATGTATGCACGGATCAGCGGCGCGAAGAACCCGCCTGCTCCGGCGACGAGCGGCGCCGCGAAGGGCATCGGCACCGACAGTCCCCACGTGGCGTTGCTCTCCGACTGCTTCTCGTACGCGACGGTGAGCACCCGCTCGTGAATGCCCGCGCTCACCAGCTTGGCGGCGACGATGCTCGTCGAACCGCCGACCGAACCCGCAGTGTGGACGCGCATCATCGGCTTGCCGACCGCACCGAGCGCGTCGGCCAGGTACAGCTCGGGCATCGCGACGCCCTCGAACATGTCGGGCGCCTTGCCGATCACGACGGCGTCGATGTCGGCGTAGGTCATGCCCGCGTCGTCGAGCGCCTCCTGGGCCGCCTCGCGCACGAGGCCCGCCATGGAGACATCCTTCCGGGCGGTGCGGTGGGCAGTCTGCCCGACACCGACGACTGCAACGCGATTGCCCGCCATCACACGGCTCCTTCGCTGCGCCGTCCATGGCTCCGCTGCATCCGCACGGTCACTCACCCTCCAGTACGCAGACGAGGTTCTGTTGGAGACACGGGCCGCTCGCGGCGTGCGCGACGCCTCGCTGCGCGTCGCCGTTGGTGATGCGGCGCGCAACCTCGCCGATCCTGATCAGGCCCGCGCTCATCACCGGATTCGACGCCAGCGGACCACCCGACGGGTTGATCACCGTCGTGCCGTTCAGGCCGAGCGCCTCGGCGAGGAGCAGCTCCTCGTGGCTGAATTGAGCGTGCAGCTCCGCGACGTCGACGTCGCCGTCGCCGACGCCGGCAGCTCGGCCGGCATCTCGCGCCGATTCAGACGACGTCAGGTCCCGTACGCCGAGGCCGTGCGCCTCGATGCGGTGCTCGATGCGGCGTATCCACGCCGGCCGTTCGCAGACGCGTCGTGCGAGATCGCCCGCCGCGATCACGACTGCCGCTGCGCCGTCGGTGATGGGCGCGATGTCGGCGTCGCGAAGCGGATGATGCGTGACCGGCTGCGCGAGCACGTCGTCCGCAGTCACGTCGCCTTTGCGCACAGCGTTCGGGTTCTGCCCGGCGTTGCGCTGCGAGCGCGCGGCCACCTCGGCGAGGTCCTTCTCGGTACGGCCGCTCGCTTCGAGATACGCACTCGCCTGGAGTGCCGCCATGTCGACCATCGACGGCCAGAGCGGCAGCACGTAATACGGGTCTACCTGCAACGCCATGATCTCGTGCAGGTCTCCCGGCGACGACTTGCCGAAGCCATAGACCAGCGCGGCATCCACCTCGCCGGTCTGGATCGCGACCCACGCCTCGTACAGCGCCCATGCGGCGTCCATCTCCACATGGCTCTCGCGCATGGGAGGCCACGCGCCGACGGCATCGAGCCCCGCGACGAAGGCGAACGGGCCGCCTTGCAGATAATCGAGGCTTCCCGAGCAGACGAATCCGATCTCGCTCTTCGGCAGTCCCGATTGCGCCATCGCGTCGCGCACGACGGGCACGATGGTCTCGGTCTCGTTGTGCTCCCAGTCCTCGGCGACGGACGCGGACGCAAAGGAGATCACCGCAACATCGCGCATCAGAGGTTGTCCTTGTAGTGCTCGTACGGAGCGTCGGGCTCGCCGGTCGGTTCGAACCACTGGATCGAGGTGTGGTCGGGCTTCAGCTCGTCCGCCCACTTCGCCTTGACGCGCATGCCCATGTGCACGTCCTCGACTGCACAACCGCGGATCAGGCCGAAGAACGTGTTGTCGGCACCGTCGAGGAGGATCTGCGCCGAGACGTACGGGATCTCCGGCGCGAGCTCCGAGAGACCGGGGACGTTCACGACACAGAACGTCGTGATGCATCCCGTGTCGCGGACCTCGACCTCTATAGACGTCGGCTCACCGGTCTTCGGGTCGGTGCCGCGCGAACCCGCATACACGTCGGTCGACGACGGCGCGCGTGCACCGATGATCTTTCCCTCGCCCAATCCGGCGAGATAGCGCGCCGTCGACGTTCCGGCCGTGTTCACGAACCGCAACGCGATCGGCACCGTGATGCCGGTGACCGGTTGCTCGTCCTCGGCCGGAACTCGAAGGGGCGCCGGCGCCGGCTCCTCACCGTCGCCGAGCGGGATCCACGCCTCGATGTCGGTGATGTAGCCGACGCGCTCGGCGCGCCACTGCGGCGCCACACGTGAGCCGATCATGATCGCGTCCGCCGACCCGCAGTCGACGACGTGCACCATCGCGGTGTCGGCGCCGTCGGGCCGGATCAATGCGAACGCGAACGGCTTGGTCATCGGATGCTTGCCGGCACGCGGCTCGGCGACCCATGTGAACGCCTGGACGGTGCCGCGTGGCCCGACCTCCACCCAGTGGTCGCCCTCGGCCGCGATCGGCGCGCTCGTCGCGGGGTCGTACTCGGCCGGTGGCACGAGCACACGGCCGTCGGCGAGCCGTACCCCGAGGATGCGCGCGTCCCGCAACCCCGTGAGGAAGCGGCCGATCACCGGCCCGACCGAGCGCGTATAGCCGCCCGGATACTCGAGCACGCGCTCGGCGGTGAACATCTGCGTCATCTCGATCTTCCTTCGGTCGGCTGTCGGGCCCTTCCGGTCGCGGCGGTCATATCGCGCGGTCGCGGCCCTGCCAGTACGGGTCGCGCAACTTTCGTTTCAACAGCTTCCCGGTCGGCTCGCGGGGCAGCTCGTCGACGAAGTCGATGCTGCGTGGCCACTTGTACTTGCCGAGTTTCTCGCGCACGTGAGCCAGGATCGAGTCGCGCAAGGCGTCGTCGGCCGTGACGCCGGGCAGCGGCTC
>DASQHW010000515.1:0-2391 GCA_035631895.1 Acidimicrobiia bacterium
GCCTTGTACGTGACCGAGAACGGCCTCGGCCACGACAACGACGAGCGGCGCATCGCGTATGTCCGTGACGCGCTCGAAGGAGTCGGGCGAAGCCTCGACGACGGCCTCGACGTCCGTGGCTACTTCTTCTGGTCGCTGCTCGACAATTTCGAGTGGGCGCTGGGCTACGGGCCGAAATTCGGCCTCGTCGAAGTCGACCGCCGGACGTTCGCCCGCACACCGAAGCCGAGTGCGAAGTGGTTCGGCGGGCTCGCCCGTGCCAACCGGCTCGACTGAGGAGACCGGCTGACCCGCCGGCTCGATCTTCGCATTTCGCCCATCGCCGGCTTCATCGTTCCCTCACAAAGGGTTCATGCTCTCCGGGTCGCCGGATGCGACGATGAAGAAGCATGGAGCGCGGGACCATCCTCGTCGTCGACGACGAGCCGAACATCGCCGACCTGGTCGAGCTGTACCTCCGGCGTGACGGGTACCGGGTCGTGAAGTCGGCAAACGGCGAGGACGCGCTCCGGGCGGTCGCCGATCACCGTCCCCGGCTCGTGGTGCTGGACGTCGGGCTCCCCGACATCGACGGCCTCGAGGTGTGCCGGCGGCTCCGCGCCACATCGACGACGCCGGTCATCTTCCTCACCGCCCGCGATACCGAGGTCGATCGTGTGCTCGGTCTCGAGCTCGGGGCCGACGACTACGTGACGAAGCCGTTCTCGCCGGCCGAGCTCGCCGCGCGGGTGAAGGCCGTGCTGCGCCGCGCCGAAGGCGCCGTGGCGACCGCCGAGATCGTGCAGGTCGGGAACGTCGCGATCGACGTCGGACGCCGTGAGGTCCGCGTCGACGGCGAGCCCGTGCCCTTCACGACCAAGGAGTTCGACCTCCTGCGCTTCCTCGCCGACCGATCCGGTCGGGCGCTCAGCCGCCAGCAGATCCTGGACGGGGTTTGGGGCTACGACTGGTTCGGCGACATCCGCACGGTGGACGTCCACATCGCGCAGGTACGCAAGAAGGTCGACGCGGCAATACGCATCTCGACTGTTCGGGGTGTCGGTTACCGGCTCGACGCCAAATGACGCGGTGACCGAGTGATGCCGTGACGCGCACCCGCATCTCCCTGCGCACCCGCCTCGTCATCGCGATGCTCGTCGTCGCGTTGGGCGTCCTCGGGCTCTCGTACGTTGCGACGTACGGTCTCGTACGGCGCTCCATCCAGAACAACGCACTGGCAACACTTCAGAAGCGCGCCACGGAGTTGCGCAACATCGCGCAGGACACGAGCGTTGCCACACTGCCCCGGCAGCGACTGCAGCTCGCGCTGCGGCTGACCGACATCCGGGTCGTCCTCGTGCGGCCCAACGGCGCGGTCGTCGACGTCGGCCCGGCCGCCGCGGGCGGCCTTCCGGAGCCGCTGACTGCCTCGGACATCCATCCCGACCTCCTCAGTGCCGGTGAGCAGGTGAGCGGACGGCGTGGCAGCACCGTCTACCTGGCGGTCCCGACCGATACCACGACGGTCCGGGGCGGTCGATACGTCGTCGTGGCGACCGACACGGTCGACATGTCGGTGCTGCGGAAGCTGTTCCCGCTCCTGCTCGTCGCCGGTGTCATCGTCCTCGGATTGGCATTCGCAGTGTCAGCCTGGTTGGCACGCCGGCTCACCCGCCCGATCGGCCAGATCGAACGCGCGGCCCGCAGGCTCGCAACCGGCGACCTCTCGGCCCGCACCGACGTACCGCCGTCGACCGACGACGAGCTAGCTGCGCTCGCGCACACACTCGACGACATGGCCGCGCAGCTGGAGCACGCGCAGGGCAGCGAGCGCGCGTTCCTGCTGTCGATCTCGCATGATCTCCGCACGCCGTTGACCTCCATTCGCGGATATGCCGAGGCGCTCGCCGACGGCACACTCGACGACGCGGATCCCGACGCCCGCAAGCGAGCGGCGTCCGTGATCGGCGCCGAGGCCCGCCGCCTGGAACGGTTGGTGCGCGATCTCCTCGACCTCTCGCGCCTCGACAGCCGCCAGTTCTCACTCAATGCACGGCCCTGCGACGCCACGGAGGTGGTACGGGACGCGGCGGAGGCGTTTGCGCCGAAAGCGCAGGAGCTCGGCGTGCGTCTCTCGGTGGTGCCCGGAGCATCGCTGCCCGTAGACCTCGACCCCGAGCGTCTCGCGCAGATCGTCGCGAACCTCGTGGAGAACGCGTTGAAGTACGCGGAGTCGAGCGTCGAGGTGTACGTCGCACCGCACGGCCCCGACAATGTCGCAGTGGTCGTCACCGACGACGGCCCCGGGATACCCCCCGACAAGCTGGCGCTCGTGTTCGAACGCCTCTATACCGTGCGCGACACGCCGGGCCGATCGGTGGGCACCGGCCTCGGGCTCGCGATCGTCCGCGA
>DASQHW010000516.1:0-5747 GCA_035631895.1 Acidimicrobiia bacterium
CTCTCCGACATGGAGACGTGCTACAAGGTGCTCGACCGTCGACTCTTCGACGACCTCTCGCTGTCGGCCGATCGCTTCGACATCGAGCCCGAGATCACGGCCAAGATCCTGAAGCGCGGCATTCGTATCTACGAGGTGCCGATCTCCTACGCAGGCCGCGAATTCGACGAGGGCAAGAAGATCACCTGGCGCGACGGCTTCGCCGCGCTCTGGACGTTGGTGAAGTACCGCTTCCGTGACTGAAGGGCTCCTGGCCGAAAGCGGCATGCGGGCGACGGCCGCTGTTCACCCGACCCGCCGTTGGGCCGCCGTCATCGTCAACTACGAGGCAGGACCACTCCTGATCGAGTGTGTGCGCTCCGTACTCGCGGACACGAGCGCCGGGCCCGTCGAGCTCGTCGTGGTCGACAACGGCTCGCGCGATGGCTCTGTCGCGGCATTGCAGACGGCGTTCCCGGAGGTGCGTGTCGTTCGATCCCCGGGGAACGTCGGCTACGCGCGCGGCGCGAACTTCGGCATCGCGGCTTCGTACGCACCGGTCATCGCGGTGCTCAACGCGGACCTCACACTCGTGCGGGGCAGCGCAGGCGCGTTGGTGGCGCGTCTGGAGCAGGACGCGGGCCTGGGCGCTGTGGGCCCGCGCGTGCGCAACCCCGACGGTTCCGACTACCCGTCGGCCCGGCGGTTGCCCTCGATACCCGTCGCCGTCGGCCACGGCCTGCTGGGGCTCTGGTGGCCGTCGAACCCGTTCACGAAGCGATACCGGCAACTCGACGCGGATCCCGCACACGCCCGCCCGGTCGACTGGGCCTCCGGATCGGCATTGTGGTTGCGGCGCGACGCCCTCGACGCGGTGGGCGGCTGGGACGAGCGCTACTTCATGTACATGGAGGACGTCGACCTATGTTGGCGGCTGCGCCGGGGCGGCTTCGGGGTCGCGTACGAACCGGCGGGCGAGGTCGTGCACGTGCAGGGCGCGGTGACGTCGCGGCGGCCGTATCGCATGCTGCTCGAGCACCACCGCTCCGCGTGGCGATTCGCCCGCAGACGCTTCCGCGGCGCGCGTGTCGCGTTGCTGCCATTTGCCGCCGTCTACCTGGTCTTTCGCGCAGTGCTGGCGATCGCAGAGCACGCTTGGCGCGCCTTGGGGCCGGTGAGTGGCGGCTAGCCTGGGCAGATGGGCAAGGCCTCTCGGACGAAGCGCCGCCGCGCGGCCGTACGTTCTGCGAAGCGCGCGCGCCACAACGACTGGTGGTACGGCCTGACGGCGATCATCGTCATCACCGGCATCGCGCTGGTCGTGTACGCACGTGCAACACAGCCGTCGGCGGTCGGTCCCTTCGTGCTCGACCAGAACAGCGGTCAGACCAAGGACACGCACTGGCACGCGGCACTCGGCGTGTACGAGTGCGACCATTGGGTCGGTGACGGGACCGGGAACGGCTTGTGGCGCTGGCCCAGCGATACGGGTGACGCGAGCTCAGGGTTCAACCGGGCCGGCACCACGGCGTACGCCGGTCTGCACAGCCACCGCGACGGCATCATCCACATGGAGCCGAGCGTGACCGAGGACTCGGGGCGTCACGCCACGCTCGGGCGCTATTTCACCTACGGCGGCTGGAAGCTCTCGGCGACGAGCGTCACCTTCGTCGACGGAAAGACCATGCAGAACGGCAACACCTGTCCGAGTGGCGGCGCGGGCACCGTGCAGTGGGCGACCGCGAAGTGGAACGGGAGCTCGGACACCAGCAAGCCGTTGACGTTCACGGCGCGTACGGGGAACCCTGCGGACTACAAGCTCTGGCAGGGCGACGTGATCATCGTCGCGTTCCTGCCGGCGGGGAAGTCGGTGACGAGCCTCGGCAACCCGCCGTCGTACGCGAACCTCCCCAACGCGCTGGGGGCGGCGGAGAAACCGACGACGCCGAGCGTGCCCGTTCCTCCGACGGGCAGCACGCCCGCGACAGGAAGTACGCCCGCATCGGGGAGCACGCCCGCCTCCGGCGCGGGTTCCACATCGAAACCGTGACGTCGTGAAGGCGGTCGTGCTCGTCGGAGGTGAAGGCACGCGGCTGCGCCCATTGACGTTCACGACGCCCAAACCACTCCTCCCGATCGCCAACGAGCCGCACCTCGAGCGACAGCTCGAGTGGCTCGCGTCGCACGGCGTCGAAGAGGTCGTGCTGTCGATGGGCTACCTCCCCGACGCATTCCATCGGCACTTCCGCCACGATCGCCTGGGCCACGACGTGTTCGGCAACATCGTCCTCCGATATGCGGTCGAGGACGAGCCCCTCGGCACCGCGGGCGCCATCCGCTTCGCCGCCGATGCGATCACGGAGCGCTTCGTGGTGTGCAACGGCGACGTCCTCACTGATCTCGATCTCGGCGCGATGGTGCGCTTTCACGACGCGCACGGTGCGACGGCCACGATCTCGCTGACGCAGGTCGACGATCCAAGCGCGTTCGGGGTCGTACCGACCAACGACGACGGCAGCGTCATCGCGTTCGTCGAGAAGCCCGCTCCCGGCAAGGCTCCGAGCAACTGGATCAATGCCGGCACGTATGTGATGGAGCCCGAATTCCTCGAACGCATCCCGCCGCGCCTCAACGTCTCCGTGGAGCGGGAGACGTTCCCGCGCATGCTTGCGCGACCCGGATTGCTGTTCGGTTACAAGAGCGACGCGTACTGGCTCGACATCGGTACCCCCGAGAAGTACTTGCAGGCACACGGGGATCTCCTCGACGGCCGTGTCGGCAAGGCGCCTGCACCCGGAGCGCGGCAGGTGTCGCCGGGCGTATGGGTCCAGGGGAACGGCTTCATCGACGCGGGCGCGCTCGTGGAGCCGCCGGTGCTCGTCGGGGACGGCGCCCGCATCGAAGCGGGGGCACGTGTCCGGCGTTCGGTCATCGGCGCCGGCGCGGTCGTGGAAGCGGGGACCGCGCTCGACGGCGCAGTGCTGCACGCGGGAGCGCATGCATCGCGCGACTGCAGCGTCAGGAATTCGGTCGTCGGATGCGATGCGGTGCTCGCGCCCGAAGTCGCACTGCTTGCCGAGACGGTCGTCGGGGCCGGTATGACGGTTGTGGCAGGCACGCGCGTCTCCGGCGGCCGGCTGCCGGCCGACCGCGACTAGGTTGCGGCCGTGCAGGCCCTGGTCACCGGCGGCGCCGGCTTCATCGGCTCGAACCTGGTCGACCGTTTGCTCGCCGAGGACTGGAAGGTCGACGTCGTCGACGACCTGTCGAGCGGTTCCCTCGCCAACCTCGCCATGGCGCGGACGATGCCCGATCGACGGTTCTCGTTCCACCGCCTCGACGTGACATCGCCGGCGGTCGTCGATCTGATCAAGCACCGCCGGCCCGACGTCATCTTTCATCTCGCCGCCCAGATCGACGTGCGGGTCTCGGTCGCTCGTCCGGCGTTCGACGCGACCGTCAACATCATCGGGTCGCTCAACGTGTGCGAGGGCGCGGTGGCCGCCGGTGTGCAGAAGGTCGTGTTCGCGGGCTCCGGCGGCACGCTCTACGGCTCGCCGGACGAGATCCCGACACGGGAGGGCGCGCCCCGGCATCCGGAGTCGCCGTACGGGGTCGCGAAGAAAGCCGTCGGCGACTATCTCCACTACTACCGCGAGATTCGGGGCCTCGAGTACACGATCGCGGCGCTCGCGAACGTGTACGGCCCGCGCCAGGATCCGCACGGCGAGGCGGGCGTCGTCGCGATCTTCTCGGGCAAGCTCCTCGAACGCGTGCGCCCGTTGATCTTCGGCGACGGCTCGCAGACCCGCGACTACGTGTACGTCGATGATGTCGTCGACGCGTTCGTCCGCGCGGTGGACAAGGGCGGGGGACTGCTCGTGAACATCGGCACCGGGGTCGAGACGAGCGTGCAACAGCTGTACGACGTCATGGCGAGGCTCACAGGATTCAGGGAGCCCGCGCAGTACGCGCCGCCGCGCGCAGGTGAAGTGCAGCGCAGTGCCCTCGACCCTGGTCGCGCCGCGATCCACTTGGGATGGAAGCCTTTCACCTCGCTCGAAGAAGGCGTGGCGCGCACCCTCGAGTACTTCAAGGGCCAGCGAGCGCCGTCCCGCCGCTAGTTCGTTTCCTTCAGCGGTACTGGCGGAGCGTCTCGAGCGGTACGGGGGGGCGCGGGCGGCCGGCGTACGAAGGGTCCGGAACGCCGACCATGACCATCGCGTGGGGAAGCCATTCCGCGGGAAGCTCGAGGGCGTCACGGGCCTCGTTCGGGCAGAAGATCGGCGCGGCGATCCAGCACGACGCGAGGCCGCGATCCGCTGCGGCGAGCATCATGTTCTCGACCGCAGCACCCAACGAGAGCAGCGCCATACCCCACTCGGCGCGGCGGCGGGCTTCGTCCGGATAGCGATCCAGGCCATCCCACGTCAGACACCCGAGCACCAGCGCCGGCGCGCCGGTGAGCTTCCGGTGTGATGCGGTGACCAGTTCGTCCACGCGCGCCGCCGGCACGCCGTCACCGAGCAGGTCGTAGCGCCAGCGCGCGCCCATCCCGTCCGCGAGTGACGCTTTCGCCGGTGCGGTGTCGACCACGACGAACCGCCAGGGCCGCGAGTGGTGCGGCGCGGGAGCCAGACACGCGGCCTCCACCAACGCGTCGAGCGTCGGGCGCGGCACGGGCTCGCCCCGGAACGCCCGGATCGAACGACGCGCCTCGACGAAGGCCGGCACCGTCACCGGAACAGATCCTCGTTCACCGGCCTGATCAGCTCGCGTACGGACGCGTCGCGGAACCAATCACGGGACAAGCCGCGCACGATTGCGACGGGAACACCCGACGCCTTCCCCATCACGAGCTCGGCCGCGGAGGCGATCTCGTCTGCGATTGCCACCTCGGTGACGACCAACGTGCGGCCGAGCGCGTCGGTCGTGTCGCGCAGGTCCAGGACCGCGGCGATCCCGCACACTCCGATCGCCACGTCTGTCAGCCCGCGCCGCCACGGCCGGCCGAACGTATCGGAGACGATGACCGCGACGTCGACGTCCGCACGCGCCCGCAGCGCATCCCGGACGTGCTTTGCCGAACGGTCCGCGTCGACAGGGAGCAATGCCGCCCAGCCGCTCTCGACATTGGAGAGATCGACACCGGCGTTCGCGCACACGAACCCGTGACGGGTCTCACTGATGATGAGATCGCCGCGTCGCCGCACGATGCGAACCGATTCCGATTCGACCAGCGCGCGGCGGGCCGCCAGATCTTCGGGATCCAGCGGCACGAGCCTTCTTTCGGCCTTCGAGACGACCTTCTGCGTGACAACGACGCAGTCGCCGTCGCGGAGCGGCGTTCCCTGGATGCTCGCGTGGTCGGCGATCTGCACGGCGAGCTCGTCGCCCGCATTGATCTCGGGCATCCCCGAGATCGGGATGATCGAGATCGTCACGCGACCGCGGCGAGCGTCCGCTCGGCAAGTGCGGCCGCGATCTCCGGGCTCCGCATCATCGTGTCCGCCACGACCGCCCGCACGCCCTCGGCCTCGACCTCCGGCGCGCGCGCCGCGTCCACAGCGTCGATGACGAACGACGAGCAGATGTCCGCGTACGCGCGGGCGACACCGACGCACGACACGTCGATGCCCAGCGGCGCCATCAACCGGTCGGCGGGTCCCTTGACAGGTGCGCCGCCGACGATGGGACTCACACCTACGACTCGGGCGCGCCGGGACGCAAGGACGTCGCGGATGCCCGGCACGGCGAGCAAAGGACCG
>DASQHW010000517.1:0-5528 GCA_035631895.1 Acidimicrobiia bacterium
TCAGAGGCCGGCGACCACCTCGGCCATGAGTGGGCCGATCTCGGGCGCGTTGCGCGCCACCCGGGCGCCGGCCGCTTCCAGCGCGGCGATCTTTGCGGCGGCAGTGCCCTTGGAGCCCGAGATGATCGCACCGGCGTGGCCCATCTTCTTGCCAGGTGGCGCGGTGACGCCCGCGATGTAGGCGACGACGGGCTTCGACATGTCGGTGCGCATGAACGCCGCGGCTTCTTCCTCCGCGGAGCCACCGATCTCGCCGATCATGATCACCGCACGCGTGTCCGCGTCGTTCTCGAAGGCCGACAAGCAGTCGATGAACGACGTCCCGGGGACAGGATCGCCACCGATGCCGACGCACGTGGTCTGGCCGATTTCCTGGCGGGTCATCTCGTGCAGCGCCTGATAGGTGAGCGTGCCGGACCGCGACACGATGCCCACCGGGCCGCCGGGCAACGCGATCTCCCCGGGCGTGATCCCGATGTTGCACTTGCCGGGCGAGATGATGCCCGGGCAGTTCGGGCCGAGCAGGCGGGTGCGGGGAAAGCGCTCCTTCAACGCATTGAAGAAGAAGGCTTCGTCGTGCGCGGGGACCCCTTCGGTGATCACCACGATGAGCTCGATGCCGGCTTCGGCGGCTTCGAGCACGGCGTCCTTGACGCCGGGCGCCGGAATGAAGATGCATGACGCGTTCGCGCCCGTCGCGTCGACGGCGTCCGACACCGACGCGAAGATCGGCACACCGTCGACGTCGGTGCCGGCTTTCTTGGGGTTCGTGCCCGCGACCACCTGGGTTCCGTACGCCCGGTTGCGCATGCCGTGGAACCGGCCCTGCGATCCGGTCAGCCCCTGGTAGACGACCTTGGTGTGCTCGTCGACGAAGATCGACATGAACGCGCTCCTGTTCCGCTACTTCGACGCGAGCTCGACGGCCTTGCGCGCCGCATCGAGCATCGTGGGCTGGGAGATCAGACGATCGGACTCGTGCGGCTTGATGATCGCCCGGCCCTCGACGGCATTCGTCCCGTCGAGACGGATGACGATCGGCGCCTTCACCGTCACCCGATCGAGCGCGGTGACGATGCCGTTCGCGACCTCGTCGCAGCGGGTGATGCCGCCGAAGATGTTGACGAGGATCGCCCGCACGCTCTCATCGGTGTTGATGACCTCGATCGCGTTCGAGAGCACGGTCGCATCGGCGCCGCCTCCGACGTCGAGAAAGTTCGCGGCGGCTCCGCCGACCTGGTTGACCACGTCGAGCGTGCTCATCACGAGGCCGGCGCCGTTCCCGATGATGCCGACCGTCCCGTCGAGACCGATGTAGTTCAAGCCCTTCTCGCGCGCGAGGCGCTCGCGGTCGTCGAGCTCCTGGGTTGCGGTGTACTCGTCCCATTCCGGATGACGGAACGCGGCGTTCTCGTCGAGCGACACCTTGGCGTCGAGCGCGTGCACGCGACCGTCGGGCGTCAGGATCAACGGGTTGATCTCCACGAGATCGGCGTCGCTGTCGACGTACGCGTGGAAGAGCTTCATCAAGATGTCGACGGCGCCGTCGGTAGCCGCGGGATTCAACCGCGCGGCCTCGACCCACGAGCGGCACTGCGCCTCGGTCAACCCCGCGACCGGGTCCACGTACAACCGCGCGATCGCTTCGGGCGCGGAGTCGGCAACCTGTTCGATGTCGACACCACCCTGCGCCGACAGCATGCCCAGGTACTTCTTCGCGGCTCGGTCCAGCGTGAAGGACGCGTAGTACTCCTCGGCGATGTCGGAAGCATGTTCGATCCAGACCCGCTTCACGACATGGCCCTTGATGTCCATGCCGAGGATCGCCGTCGCGTGGGCACGCGCCTCGTCGGCGTTCGACGCAAGCTTGATGCCACCGGCCTTCCCGCGACCGCCGACGAGCACCTGCGCCTTCACGACGACGGGGTAGCCGACACGATCAGCGGCGCGCACCGCGTCCTCGGTGGTCTCGGCCACCTCGCCCGCCGACACCGGGATGCCGTAGCGCGCGAACAGCTGCTTGCCCTGGTACTCGAACAGATCCATGAGCGGAGAAGCTACGCGGTCAGCTGCCGCTCGCGGCGATCGAGCGCGCCCGTCAGCCATGCCACGATGTCGGGCAGCTGTGTACCGGGCGTGAACACGCCGGCAACCCCCGCCGCCTCCAGCGCCGGACGGTCGTCCTCGGGGATGATCCCGCCCGCGAACACGAGGACGTCGTCGAGGGCACGGGCTCGCAGCTCGGTCAGGATCGCCGGGATCAACGTCATGTGCGCGCCCGACAGCACCGACAGGCCGACGGCGTCGGCGTCCTCCTGGAGCGCGGCTTCGGCGACGAGCGCGGGCGTTTGGAACAGGCCGGTGTAAACGACTTCGAACCCGGCATCACGCAATGCGCGGGCGATGACCTTGGCGCCGCGGTCATGGCCGTCCAAGCCGGGCTTGGCGATCACGACGCGGTAGCGTCGCAACATCGGCTCACCATAGCCAAGGTGACCATTGGCCTCCTCCCGCTCGCGCAACTCCGACATCAAGCTGCTCGTCTCGGCGACGGTCGCGGTGTTGATGGCCGGCTTCCTCATTGCGGGCGGCGCGCTCGTGGCGACCCGAGGCAGCAAGAACGTGGTGTGCCCGCAGCTCAACATCGGCTCGGTCGCCGATATCCGGCGCCTGCTCCTCAACGGTGGTCCGGTCTTCCAGACCGGCGGCGCGAGTTGCGGGTTCTGGTTGGCACTCGACGCAGGTGACGTCTTCGCGTACAAGGTGACGCAGGCATCGGGCACCGGCACCTGCAGCTTGAAGCTCAAGCGCGACCATTGGGAGTGCGGTGGTCACGTCGTTGCGCCGTCCGACCTTGCGCAGTACCCGGTACAGACGAAGACCATCGACAACATCGATGCCGTGATCGTCGACCTCCGCCCGACGGTACCGACGACGACCTAAGCGCCGACCCGCGCCAGCGGCGCCCACGACAGCAGCAGCGTCTTCTCCCCAACATCGCGGAACTGCACGCGCGCCTCCGCCTTGTCGCCGGTGCCGGTGATGTCGACGATCACCCCTTCGCCGAACTTGTCGTGGCGGACGTCGTCGCCGACCTGCAACCCGAGCTGTTCCGCACCGCGTGCACCGGTCGGCGCGCTCTCCCGGCGCAATGCAGCCGCGACCACTGCCTCGCGGTGCGCGCCCCGGCCGCCGCCGCGCCGGCGACCGTCGTCGTCGGCGAGCGCGTCGACGAGCTCGGCGGGGATCTCCTCGAGGAACCGGCTCGGAGGGCGGTAATCGGTGGTGCCGAACATCATCCGGCTCCACGCGTGACAGAGGTACAGCCGCTCTTCCGCGCGGGTCAGCCCGACGTAGCAGAGACGCCGTTCCTCCTCGAGCTCGTCCGGGTCGCCGAGGCTGCGCACGTGCGGGAACACGCCGTCTTCCAGGCCGATCAGGAAGACGACGGGGAATTCCAGGCCCTTCGCCGAGTGCAGCGTCATCAGCGTGACCGAGCTCTGTTCGGGGTCGTTCTCGTCGAGATCGGTCACCAACGAGATCGCCTCGAGGAATGCCTGGACACGAGCCAGCCCCACCGGTGGCGCGGCGTGCTCTTCGCCGACTCCGATGCCGCCGATCGCCACGAGGCCGGCGAGATCGCCCTGCTCGATCTGCTCGTCGAACTCTCGAGCCGAACCGACGAGCTCCTGAAGGTTCTCGACGCGTCCGTGGGCTTCGACCGACCGCTCGGCTTCGAGCTCGGCGAGATAGCCACTGCGCATCAACACCGCCTCGAGCGTCGGGCCGACACCACCTTGGGCCGCCTCTTCGACCTCGACGATCAATGCGAGCAGCTCGCGCAGCCCGCCCAACGCCTTCCCGTGCACACCGGCAGCAGCCGCGTTCTCCGCCGCGGCGCGGAAGGTCAAGCCCGCGCCATGCGCGTAGGCGTCGATCTTCGCGACCGACGTGTCCCCGACGCCGCGCCGCGGCGTGTTCACGATGCGCTTCCACGACACCTCGTCATCGGGATTCACGAGCGCGCGCAGATACGCGAGCGCGTCCTTGATCTCGCGGCGGTCGTAGAACTTCACGCCACCGAACACTCGGTACGGGACGCCCGAGCGCACGAGCGCCTCTTCGAGCACACGGCTCTGCGCGTTCGTTCGGTAGAACACGGCAACGTCGCCGTAGCGAAACTCCGCACCGTCGACCAACCGGTGGATCTCCCGCACGACGAACTGCGCCTCGTCGTGCTCGTCGTCACCTTGGTACCGGGTGATCTGCTCGCCCTCACCCTTGTCGGTCCACAGATGCTTCTTGCGGGTGGTGACGTTGTTGGCGATCACCGCGTTCGCAGCCTCGAGGATGCGTTGCGTCGAGCGATAGTTCTGGTCGAGCACCACGACCGTCGCTTCGGGAAAGGCATCCTCGAACCGCATCAGATTGCGAAAGTCCGCCCCACGAAAGCGGTACACGCTGTTGTGAGTCACGATGCCGCCGGCAATGAAGTTGTGCGTACGCTCCACGTCGAGGTCGTAGACCGGTGCGTCGAGTGGGACGAACTCAACCTCGGTCACGACGTCGAAAGCGCCGTCCGCGTCGACCATGACCATTCCCGGACGGACCGATGCCGCCGGCATGAACGGCAGTGAGTTGCCGAGGACAGCTTCGTCGTTGCGCGCGATCCGGGCGACGCACCGCACCTGGACGTCGAGGGCGCCGTGGATTGCGTCGATCGTGCGCGCAATGGCCCCCATGTCCGTTGTGGCCGTCTCGAAGCGCCACCCCGCCGAGCCCTTCCGGGCGGGACGAACGCTGAGGCCGATCCGTTCGAGCGCCTGACGTCCCTCGTCGTCGTAGCCGAACAGCGAGATCCGGTGCAGCGGATTACGGCCGCGGCGGTCGCCGCACAGCACCACGGTGAGACGCCGCCGCGGCTTGCCCGATGCAGCATCGGTGCGGCCGTTCGGCACGTGATGAGGGAAGTCGAAGCTCAACCCTTCATCGGCGAGCAGGCACAAGCCCGCCTTGTCGGTGTCGAGCTGTTGGTACAGGCGGTCGATGAGCCCCTGATTGCCGACGAGGCTGTTCTTTGCCCGGTCACTGCGCCGCGCGTAGAACGGCAGCATCGGGAGCCCATATCTCGCCGAGATCGCCGCCTCGTGCAACCGGGCCTCCGCGTCGCTGGCATGGGCGCCGATCACCCACACTGCATCAGCACCCTCAGCGTTGCACCGCATCGCCGGCCCGAGCACCGCGGCCCGTTGTCCTGCGGTGTACGTCCGCGACGTCCCGACCCGAAAACCCACGCCGTTCTTCCACATCAGATACGTCATGTGCATCTGCGGGGTTCGGCCCGCGAGATATCCCGCGAAATGGGTGTGTTCGGCCGTGCTGACGATGCGTCGACCACTCGCCAACGTGATCGCGACACCCCCGATGCGTTCCGATGTGTGGACGCGCAGGATTCGCGCGGGGCGGAAGTCGCCGCTGCCGTAGCACGACATCACCGTCTCGCCCACGCGAACCTGCTCGATGGGCTT
>DASQHW010000518.1:0-2929 GCA_035631895.1 Acidimicrobiia bacterium
CAATCTCCTTCACGCATTCCTGGACGTCCCAGAGCGGTATGATGCAGAGAGGAATGTTGTAGCCGCCGGACGGCTCGCACCACTCCTCGACCATCCAGTCGTTGTAGGCCTTCACGCAGGCGAGCCCGAGATCCCGATCGGGCGTCTCGTAGAACGTCTGGCCGCAGAAGCGCGGGAATGTGGGGAAGGGGAGCGAACCGTCGGTCCAGTTGAGCTCGAAGTCCTTGATGCGGGCGTCGCGCTCGTAGCAACCGGGGCGCATCTCGTCGTACGTGACGGCTTCCATCACCATCTTCGTACGGTCGAATCGGCCGACGTCGCCGTCGGGCGTCGCCTCGAGCGGGATCGCGACGAAGCGCTTGTGCACGTAGATGAGCCTGTCCTCGAAGTACCAGGCATCGCCCCACAGACCTTCGGGGTCCTCGGTGTTCACGTACTTCGCGCCGGGCTTGTGACTGAACGGGCCCCAGCGTTTGCGCTCGATGCGCGGTCCCTTCTCGCGGAACTTCTCCGGCAGCCACGTCTGCCACACGTGCGCGGGCTCGACGACGTGGTCGTCCACGCTGATGATCTTCGGCAGCGTTCCGTTCCCACTCGGGTGGCCGGCTCCGGCGCCGCCGGGTGCGGACCGCTCTGCCTCTGGGCGCTGTTCCGTGGCTGACATGCACGTCAGCCTACGCAACGGGCCCGGCGTGCGCCCCCTGCAACCAGTTGACAGTGTGTTAGTCGACGGGCCAGAGCTCGAGGAGGCTCTTGAAGATCTCTTCCGAGGCGTCGAGCGCGCCGAGATGGCTCTCGCCGTGACGGATGCGTAGCTGTGCGTCGGGCACCAGCTGCATCATGTGGTGTACGTGCGCGACCGGCACGATGTTGTCCGCGTCGCCGTGCCAGAACCGGATCGGCACGCGGAGGTCGCGCAGCGAGAACCCCCAGTCGCGTGTGAACAGCACGAGATCGGTCGGGAGCGCGTGCGCCTGCTTACGCAGCGAGCGCAGGATGTCTTCGATGAACATCTTCTTCATCTCCGGGCGCCGGAACACGCGTTTGTCGCCCTCGGGGGAGATCGCGACGTACAGCTCGAACACCTGCGACCTGATCGGCGCGAGCAGGCGCACCAGCCGGTGCAGCCCTTCACCCATCGGACGGCGGGAGAGCTCGACCAGTGGTGCGAGTCGTCGAGCGAGCCCGATGACCCCGCCGGCTGCCGCGTCCGCACCGCGAGTCGGCGCGACGCCGCCGAGCACTGCGACCCCGATCACGCGTTCCGGGAAGCGGTACGCGCACGCGAGCGCGTACGGACCGCCGCCCGACAGGCCGACGACGGCGAATCGCTCTTCGCCGAGCGCGTCCGCGATCGCGCCGACGTCGTCCGCGAACCCCAGCACGTTTGGATAGACGTGCGGCGTCGAGAAGCCGACGCCCGGCCGGTCGAGCAGGATCAGCCGGATGCCCATCTCCATCGCGATCGGGTGCGTCTGGGGTGAGATCTGCGTTCGCCCGCCCGGTGTGCCGTGGAACCAGAAGACGACGCGCCCGTGCGGGTCCCCGTACTCGGCGAAGCTGATACGACGGTGTGTCGCGACGCGAAAGGTCCCTTCGAGACGCGGTTCGACCACGGAATCCATGCCCACACGTTGCCACGCGGCGGCCGGACCGGGAAATGGTCTCATCGGCATGGTGGCGCGCCGAGCGGAATCTGCGCACGCAGGAGACCGAGAAGATCGGCGCGGCCGCATAGCATCGACCGCGGTGGACCTCGATCTTCCGACCGGCCGCACCGGCGTCCTCCCGTGCCAGTACCTCGAGCGCGCAATCACCGCGCGCGTCGTCGACGCGGGGCGGTTCACGATCCCGGAAGAGAACGTGCAACCCGCGAGCCTCGACCTGCGGCTCGGTGAGGTCGCGTATCGCATCCGCTGCAGCTTCCTGCCCGGCCGGCAGACCGTCGAACGCCGCGTCAAGGACTACATCATCGATGAGCTCGACCTGCGCAAGGACGGCGTCGTGCTCGAGACCAAACGGCCGTACATCATCCCGTTGAAGGAGCGCCTCGCTCTTCCTCCCGGCCTGCGCGGCAAGGCAAACCCGAAGAGCTCGACGGGCCGTATCGACGTGTTCACCCGTGTGATCACCGACGAGAGCTACCGCTTCGACGAGGTCGCCGACGGCTATGAGGGGCCGCTGTACCTCGAGGTGGTCCCGCTGTCGTTCCCGGTGCGCGCCCGCGAGGACGTGTCGCTCAACCAACTGCGGTTGTCCGTCGGGCGGGCACAGCTCGACGACGACCAGGTACGTGCGTTCCACCGCAAGCAGCCACTCTTGTTCGACCACGGGAAGCCCGTCTCGCACAACAAGCTCGCGTTGAGCGACGGCCTCTTCCTCGGCCTCGACCTCCGCGGCGACGAGGACGGCCGGGTCGGCTACCGCGCCCGCGACAACGCGCCGCTCCTCGACGTCTACAAGAGCGCGGACGCGCCCGTCGATCCCGAGTCCTTCTGGGAGCCTGTGAAGCGCGAGGACGGTGACCGCGTCGTGCTCACGCCACAACGCTTCTATCTGCTGATGAGCAACGAGGCCGTGTCGATCCCGCCGACGCTCGCGTCGGAGATGACGGCCTACGACCCCACGAGCGGCGAGCTGCGTACGCACTACGCCGGCTTCTTCGACCCCGGTTTCGGCTTCGATCCCGCCGGCGAGTTCACGGGCTCGCGCGCGGCCCTGGAAGTGCGCGCGCACGACGTGCCGTTCATGATCGAGCACGGTCAGCGGGTCTGCAAGCTGACGTTCGAGCACATGCTCGAAGCGCCGGACCGTCTCTACGGTCAGGGCATCGGCTCCAACTATCAACGACAGAACGAAACGCTGAGCAAGCACTTCGCGCGCTGAACAACTCGGGCGGTTCTGATCCCGAACGCGTCTCGGCCCCCCC
>DASQHW010000519.1:0-2066 GCA_035631895.1 Acidimicrobiia bacterium
GTTACCGGGGATCACGAAGTCGATGATGTCGGGATCGCAATTCGTGTCGACGACCGCGACGACCGGGATGCGCAGCCGGTTCGCCTCGGTGACCGCGATGTGCTCCTTCTTGGTGTCGATGACGAACACCGCGCTCGGCACCTTCTCCAGGTTCTTGATGCCACCGAGGTTGCGCTCGAGCTTCGCGAGGTCGCGGCGGATCTTGAGCCCTTCCTTCTTCGGCATCTGATCGATGTCGCCCGAGTCGACCGTTCGCTGCAGCTCGCGCAGCTTGGCGACGCGCGAGTGCACGGTCTGGAAGTTCGTCAGCATCCCGCCGAGCCAGCGGAAGTTGACGTAGGGCATGCCGCACGCGCCGGCTTGCCGTTCGATCGGCTCCTGCGCCTGCTTCTTGGTGCCCACGAAGAGCACGGTGCCACCATTGGCGACGGTGTCGCGGACGAAGCGATACGCACCATCGATGCGGTCGAGCGTCTGGTGCAGGTCGACGATGTAGATCCCATTGCGCTCCCCGAAGATGAAGCGTTTCATCTTGGGGTTCCAGCGCCGGGTCTGGTGGCCGAAGTGCACCCCGGCCTCCAATAGCTGTTTCATGCTCACGACGGCCACGGCCGCGCCTCCCTCGGTTCGGGTCGACCGCTCGCGCGAGCGCCGATCGGACGAACCGTCGGCACCACCTTGGGATCCGCGAGCAGCAGGGTGTGTGGGTTGCAAGACCCGGGATGGTCCCGGGAATCCGGACCATTGTAGCGGTCGAACGCGAATGTCAGGACTGGGCGAATTGCGCTATTGATGAGGGTTCAGCGGTGCGAGGTGCACACGGTCAGCGAGGTCGCGCGCGTCGAACAGCTGCATCGGATCGACGTAGGTGTCGCCGATCCGGAGACCGAGATGCAGCACGGTGCCGTCGTGGTTCGGCCCGCGTCCGCCCGTCGTGCCGATCACCTCTCCGGCCCGGACGCGCGCACCGACGTGCACACGCATCGACGCGACGAACGAGTAGGTCGTGCGCCAGCCGTTCCAGTGACGGATCACGATGTGTCGCGAGTACGCGACCTTGCCGGCGAAGACGACCCGGCCGTCGCCCGCGGCGCGCACGGGCGTGCCCGGCGCCGCGCGCAGGTGCACGCCGAGGTGCCCCGGTCCGAAGCGCGTCTTCGGTGCGACGAACGGTTTGACGACCGGCCCGTCGACCGGTCGAACCCATGTCCGCTCCGCCGCCCGTACGGGCGCGGGCGCGAAGCACGACCACGAAATGACGACGGCCAACAGGACACGTGGCACGAGCAAACCTCCCCGGAGCGCGGAACAACGGCAGGGGAAGGTCCGGGAGAAGTGCTGCGCACCATACACGCGGCCGTGTGCGCAGGAAGCGGCGGGAGCGATGAGCGCCCGCGTCACGTCACGATGCCGCGCTCCGGGATGGGCTCGGACAGACGGGAGCGGAGCTGGAAGATCGCCTTGGTGTGGATCTGGCAGACGCGGCTCTCGGTGACACCGAGCACGTTGCCGATCTCGGCGAGCGTCAGACCCTCGTAGTAGTAGAGCGTCAGGACGAGCCGTTCACGATCCGGCATCCGGTTGATCGCATCGGCCAGCACCTGGCGCATCTCTTCGGACTCGAACGCCTCGACCGGGTCGTGGCCGCCACCGGCGATCGTGTCCCCGACGGTCGCGCCGCTCCCCCGCTCGGAGCCGGCCGACAGCAGCTCGTCGAGGGCAACCACACCGACGAAGCTGATCTGGCCCAGCGTCGTCGCGAGCTCGTCCTCCGTGACGCCGAGCTCGGCGGCGACCTCTTTGTCGTCGGGGCTGCGGCGCAGCTCGTTCTCGAGCTTCGAATACGCCCGTTCGATCGCGCGAGCCTTGGCGCGCACGGACCGCGGCACCCAATCGATCGAGCGGAGCTCGTCGATGATCGCACCCTTGATACGGGAGATCGCGTAGGTCTCGAACTTGTAGCCGCGGCCCGGGTCGAACTTGTCGATCGCGGCGATGAGCCCGAAGATCCCGTAGCTGACGAGGTCGGACTGCTCGATGTTCTGCGGCAGACCCGCGGCGACGCG
>DASQHW010000520.1:0-9928 GCA_035631895.1 Acidimicrobiia bacterium
GCAGCTGTTGTTGCTCGGCGGCCATCGGCTCGTACGCGTCCGGGGTGCCCACATTGCTCGACGCGAGCGTCGACCGAGCGCGCTGGAGGGCGCTGTTGACGGACACGACCGTGGTGTCGAGCAGCTCGGCGACTTCGGTGGCCTGCCAGCGCAGGACCTCGCGCAGGATCAGCACTGCGCGCTGGCGCGGCGGGAGCAGCTGGAGGGCCCGGATGAACGCGAGGCGGATGGTCTCCCGCTCGACGGCGAGCTCCGCGGGGTCGTCGCCGCCTTGCACCACCCTGCCATCGGGAATCGGTTGTATCCAGGTCTGCTCGCCGAGCACGGGCCCGGGCGCGCCGTCGCCCGGCACCGCGGCCGAGAGATCCATCGGCAGCGCGCGTCGCTTCTTGCCGTTGAGCTGGTCGAGGCAGACGTTGGTCGCGATGCTGTAGAGCCACGACCGCAACGACGAGCGGCCCTCGAAACGGTCGAACGCGCGCCACGCGCGTACCAGGGTCTCCTGCACGGCGTCCTCCGCTTCGAAAGCGGATCCGAGCATGCGGTAGCAGTGCGCCGTGAGCTCGCGCCGGTGCTGTTCGAGGTGCTTCTCGAGGTCACCGGCGACTGCGGCAAGATCGGTCATGCTTGCGCTCTCCTCGAACCGACGGCCCGCGCCGGGCAAGGTACCGAACTCCGCACGCCGACCTGCGTCGGTTTGTACCGTCATGATGCCTCCAAGGGTCGCGTGCCGGACGGCGCGTCACCTGAGACGGTCCGGCGACCGCAAAGTCATCGCGCGCCCGGATCCTTGCTGCCTGCATTCGATCCGCCGACCGTCTAGTGTCGGCCGGATGGGCCGCGGAGACTTGGAACGAGCGCTCGCCGAGAACCAGCGGCGCATGGCCGAGGTCGCGCAGGCACGTGTCGAGCGTCACGACAAGGATGCCCACAAGCACTACCGGGCGATGAGGACGCACGAGCGGTCGGCCGAGATCCACGATGCGATCGCGGCGCTCCTTCCCCGCGACGACTGAGCCCGGCCGGTCTCCGCGCCTCCGGGCGGGCGCCGGCATCCGCGGATCTTCGCCGCGAGAGCGTTACCGTCTGCGCCGCAGGCGGTGGCGGGGCTGATGGAGCATTCATGAGCCGAAACATCGCTCCCGTCATTGCCGCCGAAGCGTTGCTGCACCACGGCCTCAGCGACGAGGCCGTCGCGGCGTACCTCGCACGGACATGGCCGCTGGAAGCCGTCGATTGCAGGGCGGCCGTCGACGCCGCGCACATTCTGCTGCGCCGGACCTCTCCGCCCCGGGGCATCGCCGGGGTCCGCGGCGCGGTCGAGCGCTCGGCGCCGGCCACCGTTCGCGAGAGTTGATGACGCGTTGAGAAAGTTGCGGTCCCTCCGGTGCCGAGAATTCGATCGTGCTCGATCGATTCGGGGTGAGCCCGCTGCAGCCCGGCGCCGACGTCGAGGTGCGGTGCCGTTTCGACGATCGGTGGACCCGAGGATTCGAGATCGCGTCGGTTGACCGGGACGCGTATTTCCTGCGCCGCCGATCCGACGGCGCGGTGTTGCCGGCCGCGTTCGAAGCGACGGAGATCCGGCCACTGCGACGACGCTGAGGCGGGCCGCGGGCGCGGTAATGAGACCGCGCAGCGTGCCAGGATCTCGCCGTGTCCGTAGTCAGCCGGCTCGCCGCGCTCGCGTTGTCCTTGCCGCACCCGCGCGACACCGCAGTCTCCTTGGAACGAAGTGTGCGGGTGCCGATGGACGACGGCGTCGCACTGCTCGGCGACCTCTACAGCCCGCGTGGAGACGGTCCGCACCCCACCGTGCTGGTACGCACGCCCTATGGCCGCCGTGGCCCGCTCGGGCTGTTTCTGGGCAGGATCTTCGCGGAGCGGGGCTATCGCGTGATGATGCAGAGTTGCCGGGGCACGTTCGGGTCGGGAGGCGTCTTCGACCCGAATTTCAACGAGCGCGCGGACGGCTTGGCGACGATCCGGTGGATCGAGCAGCAGCCGTGGTTCGACGGCCGCCTCGCGATGAACGGGCCGAGCTACATGGGTGGCGTCCAGTGGGCGGTGGCCGACGACGCCGGCCCCGTCCTGCGCGCGCTCTGTACGCACGTCACCTATTCGAACATCGCGCGTCACTGGTTCGGCGGCGGGGCACTCGCACTTGAAGACGCGATCGACTGGACGACGATGGTCAGCGAGCAGGAGAAGCGCTTCGCGAGCGTGAAGGTGCTGCTCGGCACCAAGCTCCGAAAACTCGATCGCGTCGTCAACGAGCTCCCGATCGCCGATCTCGACGAGCGTCTCGTGGCGCGGCGTGTGCCGTATTGGCGTGACATTGTGGAGCATCCGTCGATCGAGGATCCGCTCTGGCGGCCGATCGACCATTCCGCGAGACTGACATCGGTTGTCGCGCCTGTGCTCCAGGTCGGTGGTTGGTACGACATCTTCCTGCCCACACAGCTGGACGACTACAGGACGCTCGTGACGGCAGGCCGGCAGCCGCGGCTCGTGATCGGTCCGTGGACACACACCGCGCCCCGGGGCTTCGCAGTCCAGATCACCGAATCATTGCGCTGGCTGGATCGCCACGTGCTCGGTACGGGCACGTCTGACGCGCTCGCCACAGAGATGCCCGTGCATCTCTTCGTGATGGGTACCGGGCAATGGCGCGATTTCTCGTCGTGGCCACCCGAAGGGTTCGCCGCGCAGCGTTGGCATCTCCAGCCGGGTGGGGGACTCGACCCGGCCGAGCCCGCCGGCAGCGAACCCGACACCTATCGCTACGACCCGGCCGATCCGACGCCGATCGTCGGTGGCACGCTGCTGCGACGTACGGGCGGCCGGCGCGAGCAGGGCGCGACCGAGCGACGCGACGATGTCCTCGTCTTCACGACGGACGTGCTCACCTCCGACGTCGAAGTGATCGGCGAGGTCAGCGCCGAGATCCACGTGGCGTCGGACCTCGCGGACTTCGATGTGTTCGTCCGGCTGTGCGACGTCGACGAGAAGGGACGTTCGTTCAACGTGTGCGACGGGCTCGAACGTGTCTCACCGACGCGCGGCCGGACGCCGGCGACCGACGGGATCTGGACGGTGCGTGTCGGGTTGTGGCCGACCGCACAGCGGTTCGTCGCCGGGCACCGGATCCGCGTGCAGGTCGCGAGTGGCGCCCACCCGCGCTTCGCCCGCAACCTCGGCACCGACGAGCCGCTCGCGTCCGCCGTGACGATGCGCGTCGCGCAGCAGTCCATTCACCATGATCCCCGGCACCCCTCCGCGATCGCGCTACCGGTCAGGATCTGATGGACGCTCGCTCGAGCTCGCCGGCGACGTGTGGGCTTCCACGCCGCGGCCGCGTTCGCCGCTCTCGAGCAACCGCGCGATCTCGCTGACCTCCTGCTCGACCCCCTGGGCGAACCACCGGCGGGCAACGAGGTCGTAGAGCCGGCCGAGGATGCCATGACCGAAATCCATCGTCTCGACATGGCGCAGGCGCGTGCCGCCGTCGGCGGGGTCGATCTCGAACCACGCGTGCAACGCGCGGGGAACGCCGTGCTCGAGCGTCACATCGATATGGGATGGCGCATCCCACCGGTAGCGAGTGACGACCGACCCGCGGAAGCGGCCGAGGAAGCGCCCGTCCTCCCTCGCGAGCATGCCGTCGTCGGTGTCGGCGAGCTTGGTCACCCAGATCATCTTCGTGTCGGCCTTGGTGTACTGCGCAGGGTCGAGCACGAAGTCGAACACTTCCTGTGGCGTCACACCGTGCACGAGGGCGGTGCCCTCACCGCGAATCGTCACGCCGGCCTGGCCGCGGTGCGGTGTGTTGGGACGCGCTTCACGGGCCCGTTGACGTGCCGGCGAGGGTGTTCTCCACCCAGGCTTGGAGCTGCTCGGGACCGCGTGCACCCACGACGGTGTCGATCAGCTCGCCCTTGCGGAAGAGCAGCAGTGTGGGGATCCCCTGCACGCCGAAGCGCGCGGCGATCCGCGGGTTCTCGTCCACGTTCACCTTGACGAGCTTGAGCTTCCCGCGCAGGCGCCGGGCGACCTCTTCGAGCGCCGGCGAGATCATCCGGCACGGACCACACCACGGTGCCCAGAGGTCGACGACCACCGGGATGCTCGCGCGTTCGACGACGGCGTCGAAGTTCGCGTCCGTCGCCTCGGCGATCCACGGCAGGTCCTGCTTGCAGTTCGCACACCTCGGTCGTCCCTCGGCGACTGCGGGCACCCGATTCAACTTGCCGCAGTTCGGACATTTGATGATCACCGCCTGAGTCTGCCCGGCGCCGTCTCCGGCGAACCACCCCTCAGGCACGGGTCAACGCGAGTGCTTCGGCGGTTGCGCCGAGCGCGGCCAGATGGTCGTCGATCGACGCCAAGCCCGCGTTCATGGTGTTGATCGACACGTGCGTGGCACCCGCGTCGCGCCAGCGGCCGATGTGGTCGACCACCCGGTCGACACCTTCGGCGCCCCAGCTCACGCGGCCTTCCATGCCCAACCCGGCGGGATCTCGACCCGCGTCGCGTGCGGCCTGCTCGACAACCGCGCGGGCGTGGTCGAGGCGCGGCCCCGGCGGCACCTGCGGGAACCAGCCGTCGGCGAGCCGCCCCACGCGCCGGTACGCCAGCTCCGATAGGGCGCCGAACCATATGGGGATCGGACGCTGCACCGGCATCGGCGCCAGACCCGCGCCGGTGACGTGTTCATATGCGCCGTCGTACGTCACCGTCTGCTCCGTCCAGAGCCGCCGCATCAAGGCGACTTGCTCCTCGATCCGCCGACCGCGGTTCGTGAACGCGGTGCCGAGCGCGTCGTACTCCACTGCGTTCCAGCCGAGCCCGACGCCCAGGCGGAAGTTGCCGCGCGTCAGCACGTCGACCTCGGCGGCCTGCTTCGCGACGAGTGCAGTCTGCCGTTGCGGAAGGATGATCACGCCGGTCACCAGCTCGAGCGCGGCGATCGCCGCGAGATAGCCGAAGAGCACGAACGGCTCGTGGAACGTCGTGTAGACGTCGTACGGACCGCTCCAGCCCTTGTGCACTTCGGGGTCGGCGCCGAGCACATGGTCGTACGCCAGCACGTGCGTGTACCCCATGCGCTCGACCCGTTGCGCGTAGCCGCTTATCACGTCGGCATCGCTGCCGATCTCTGTCTGGGGGAAGACCACACCGATGCGCATTGCCTGTGTCTACCCCACTCGGGCTCAGCCCCCGAAGATGGCCGGGAGCACCGACCCGTTTCCGAGCAGGAAGAGCGAGCCGATGGCGAGGCTGAACACACCCGTCGTCACGGCCACCGCGGCATAGACCCGGATGCTGCGAGTGGCGTTGAGGTACCCGACCGTCGCGGCGAGCGCGACGGCGGTGTTCGAGCTGACCAACCCGAGGACGAACACGACGAGGAGGAGTTCTCCGATCCCACTCCCGGCCCGGGCTGCCGCCACGAACACGAGGACCTGTGTGGCCGTCTCCGCGCCGACGCCGTGCAGCATGCCGACGGCGAAGGACGTGAGCCTGCCATAGCTCGCGAAGGGATCGTCGGGCATCGGCGCCGTGTGCCGGTGCACGTGACGATGGCGCGTCGCCAGCGCGACGGGCGCGGGTGACAGGCCGTCGTACGGCTCGCCGGCGTGGGCCGGGATCGTGCGCGTGCCGCCGACTTCGACGTGGTCGTGTCCGTGCGCATGATCGTGTGCGTGTTCGTGCTCGTGCACGATCTCGACGACCGCCCGCCGGCGGCGCAGCGCGCGCAGGAGCCGCGTCACGGCGGCGAACAGCAGCATCCACCGGCTCCGCATGCGGAACTCGCGGCCGTGACGCGCGAGGGCGTAGAAGACGTACAGACCGAGCAACAGCAGGGTCGCGCCGACGACACGCTCCATCACCGAGTCGACGCCTGATGGCAGGAGGTCGCCGCCGAGCACGGCCAGCGAGCCGAGGGCGAAGATGACCGCGGCGTGCCCGAGGATGTAGCGCGTCGCGAACGCCATCGATCGGCATCGAGTTCCCTGCGAGCTCGTGATGTCCGTGATCGCGGCGAGGTGGTCCCAGTCCACGCCGTGTCGCAGTCCGAAGCCGAACGTCGAGATCACGAGGCCGGCGCGGACACCCCCGTTGGAGGTGAGGGCGACGATTGCGCTCATGCTTCCGGCGCGCGGGCTGCCGGCCGCAACGGAACAATGAGCACCACGGGCGTTGTTCGGAGCGGGGGCGCCATGCGGATGTTGTAACAAGCGGTGAACGACAAACAAACGGGTGCATTCACCACCGATTCGTGCTGCCGCCGTTCGGGGTACGGTGACCGGGTGACCCCGGAACAGCGAACGCATCGAGAAGTTGTCGAGGCGACCGCAGCCACCGAGGCCGGCATGCGGACCCAGACCGTGCCGGTCAACGTGTTCGAGGCGAGTGACGCCGTGGTGATCGTCGCCCCGCTGCCTGCGGTGACCGCGGATGACGTGACGATCGAGCTGCGCAACAACACGTTGCGCTTCTGGGCGCACCTTCGGAGTGCCGCGCCACGCAACTACCTCGTACGCGAATGGGAGTACGGCGGCTACGAGCGCGAGCTGGATCTTCCGGACGGCTACGGCGGCTCGGTCGAGGCGTCACTCGGGAACGGGCAACTCGCCATCCGCGTGCTGCGCGGCGCGGCCGGTGCGATGTTGAGCGTGAAGCCCACCGGTTCCTGAGCGCACCGTCTCCCGAGCGAAAGAATCATCCGGCGCGTCGGGTCACTTCCCGGCGGCCTGGAGGAGCTCCCGGAACTGGGCCAACGACAATTGCGCAGCCGAGGTGGTCGTCATGAAGTCGGTGAGCACCTTCACGAAGCGCTCGGGTTGCTCGCAATGTGGGAAGTGGCCGGCACCTTCGAAGATCTCGAGCCGGCTCCCCGGAATCGCTTCGTGCGCCGCATGTCCCTGGTGCACCGGGATGATGTGGTCGCGGTCGCCCCAGACGATCATCGTCGGCACTCTGGACGCGAGGTACAGGCGGTTCGTCGCACTCACACGCTGGCCCGACTGGTCGACGACCGAGCGCAGCGTGTGCAGGAACGCAGCGCGCGTCTCCGGGTCCGCGAGCGAACCGTAGCTCTCCCACACCTGCACCAGATGCGGGCTCGGGCGAAAGCCGACATTGCGCAACCAGCCCGCGACGGTGAGTCCCGCGTCGTGGACCCAGTTCGTGCACGCGACCGGGAGCACGAGATCGCTGCCCGGCAGTGTGAGCGCGCGCAGCAAGAGGTTGACTTCCTGACCGAGGCCGCCGCTCGATACCAGCACGAGCCGCTCGGTCCGCTCCGGGAACTGATAGGCGAACTGCATCACGACGCCACCACCGAGCGACTGCCCGACGAGCGTCGCCCGCTCGTGTCCCAGCGCCACCACGAGATCGCGCACGCTGCTCGCAAAGGCGCCGAGCGAGTAGTCGCCGCGTGGCTTCGCCGACTCGCCGTGTCCGGGCAGGTCCGGCGCCACGACCGTGAAATGCTCGGCGAGGCCGGGGAGGACGTCGTGCCACATCGCCGAGCTGCCGGCCATCCCGTGGACCAGCACGAGCACGGGGCCTTCGCCGCCCGTGCGGTACGTCACATCGTGGCCGTGGAGTGCAATCCGTTCGAGCTCGAAGCGCGAGTTCACGCCCCCACGCTACGACGAACAAGGGGTTCGTGCGCTATACCAGCTCGAAGTAGCGGCCGAGCTCCCAGTCGGTGACCGCTGTTGCCTGGGCATCGCCGCCACCGGTGTGGAACATCAGCCACTCCCAGCGACGGGTGTGCAACCAGTAGTCGACGAACTCGCTGCCCAGCACTCCCGCGAGCAGTTTGTCGCCGGTCAGCTCCTCGGCGGCCAGGCTGATGCTCGCGGGCAATTTCGGGGAGCCGGGTGGCTCACCCCAGGCGATCCCGCGGTGCTCCGGCGGCGGTTCGATCGCTCCGTCGAGGCCCGCGATGCCTCCCGCGAGGATCGTCGCGAGCGCGAGGTACACGTTCACGTCCGCGCTCGCCACGCGATGCTCGACGCGCGCGAGCTTCTCCGACCGTGAGATCACGCGCAGACCCGTCGACTTGTTCTCCTCGCACCATGTCGGCGTGGTGGGCGCGGCAGCGAAGCCGACCATCCGCCGATACGAGTTGACCGTCGGGTCGAGGAGTGACACCGCCGCCGGCATCGTCGCGACCAGGCCGCCGATCCAGTGACGCATCACCGAAGACCGTCGATCACCGGCCTGTTCGTCGAAGAACGCGGCGTTGCCTTCGCGGCGAAGCGAGTGGTGGATGTGCATGCCGTTGCCGTAGTCGTCGGTCGGCTTTGCCATGAACGTCGCGCTCACGCCCCGATCGAGCGCGACTTCCTTGATCACCTGTTTCGCACGAAAGACGCGGTCGGCGGCCGTGACTGCATCCGTGGGCTCGAAGTTCAGCTCCACCTGTCCGGGTCCCGCCTCGTCGCTCCACGCTTCCCACGGGATGTCCATCCCTTCGAGTCGACGCACCACGTCGTCCATGAACGGTGCGACGTAGTGCGCGTTGTGGGTGGTGTAGCCCATTGGCAACGGCATGCCCATCGGCGAGAGACCCCGGTAGCGCTTGCGACGAGCCGCGTCGTAGGAGTCGTTGAACAGCATGAACTCGAGCTCGTACGCAGCCATCGCTGCGAAGCCGCGTTGTGAGAGCTGGTCGACCACCCTCTTCAAGACGACACGCGGGCAGATCGGGAGCGGCGTGCCGTCGATCGTCATGTGGTCGACGATGACGTTCGCCATCCCTCGCCGGTTCGGGCTTGCGACGATCGTCGACAAGTCAGGCCGTTGGTGTATGTCGCCGATCGCGGGCTGACGGAACTCCGCCCACCATCCGAGCTGCGGGGTGCCGCCGAGATCCCACCAGAACACGAGGTCGGCGAGCGCGGGGCCGAGTGGGAGCGTGCGCTCGAACTTCGCACGGCTCAGGTGCTTGCCGATGACGAGGCCGTCGAGTGACGCGCCTTCGGTGCGCACCGAGGTCGTGCCGTGCTCGTCGAGCCAGCCGCCCAGCGCATCGGGCGTCGTTCCGGAAGCGGGAGCCGTGGGCGTCACGACGCGCCCCGCAGCACCCATTCCAGGGAGCGGCCCGTCAGGATCGACGCGTGTTGCAGCGAGCCGCTCGCGAAGACCTTGCCGTCGAGCAGATCCTGCCCGAACACCGAGTTGCCGGAGAAGATCGACGTGAGCGCGGTCGCACTGCCGAGGATCTCGTAGCGCTCCTCGGTGTCGCTGCCCACCTCGAGGGACGTGCCGTCGTCCAGGCACACGATGCGCATCGCGCCCGGCATGCCCGGGGCTCCGCCCGCGAATGCCCAGAACGCCTGCGCATGCTCGACCCACGAGCGCTCCGGTGGATCCAGGAGCTTCGAGACGCCGAGCGCGAAGCGCAGGTGCCGCAACGCCCCGGTGACCTTGGGTTTGGTCGCGTCCGGCCCGCTCATGTTGTCCAGATCGACGGTCGCGACTACCTGCGCGTCGGGTGCGACGCCGCGCGCCAGCGCGACCCGACCGTCGCCGAACCGCATGGTGACCGCTTGCGGATCGTTCTGCGATCGCAGCGCGAAGATGCCGCGCAGCGCCTCTGCCTTTCGAGCGCGCTCGGGATCAACAGTGGCGCGCCGTAGCTGCGTCGCGATGATCATCACGAGCGGGGTCGCGTCATCTTCGAGCACGACTTCGATGGCGGCGAGCGTACACTTCGTCACGAGGTGCCTGCATGACGAAACTGCCTCCGGTGATCGGGATCACGGCGCACGAGAGCCTCGTCGACGACGGCGTCGGTGTCGCGACGCGGCACCATCTGACGAATGTCGCGTATGCCAAGGCGGTACGGAAGGCGGGCGGGGTGCCCGTGCTCCTCCCGATGGTCGATCCCGCCGACGCTGCGCTCGTT